>JAXHTF010000039.1 GCA_034211275.1 Acidobacteriota bacterium | reverse complement strand
TACAACCAGGGCACCAGCGGCATGGCCCGCCCCGCCCGGCTCCAGCTCGCCAAGCCGCAGCCAGGAGGGAACACCCAGACCCTCTTCGACACCGGCTTCTACGCCTACGACGGCGCCGGCAACATCAGCGCTATCGGCGCCAACCGCTACACCTACGACGAGACCTCGAGGCTGCTGAGCGCCTCGGTGAGCCGCCCCGACGCGGTCTTCAGCGCCGACTACACCTACGACCCCTTCGACAACCTCACCGGCTACCGCCGCACTGGGGAGCCTTGGCAGTACTGGATGGTGGACGCCAAGAACCGCCAGCTCGGCAAGACCATCGACGGTGTCAACCACTTCTACGACGGCGCCGGCAACCTGGTCCGCGCGGGCTTCCAGGCCGATGGGATCAGCCCGGTGTGGGAATGGACCTACGACGCGTTGAACATGCAGCAGCGCTACAAGCGGACCTTCCCCGACGGCACCTTCCAGGAGTACATCTACCTCTACGGCCCCGGGGACCTTCGCCTGATGGAGTTCGATGGTCAGACAGGAATCCGGAAGATGACCTACCGCAACCTCGACGGCTCGCTTCTGCGCGAGTACGAGGTCCTGGGCTTTGGGCTCTACCAGCCGGGCAACCCGGGAGAAGTCTGGACCCACAAGAAGGACTTCCTCCACGGCCCGATGGGCCTCATCGCCACCCGCACCCACGGCGGCGGCGCCCGCTTCTTCTTCGCCGATCACCTGGGCAGCCCGAGAGTCCTGACCAACGGCCTCGGCACCCTCACCGGCAAGCACCACTACTACCCCTACGGCACCGAGTACGCCCCGGGCCAGGACGACGAGCAGGAGTACAAATACACCGGCCACCAGCGGGACACTCACGGGCTCTCGGACTACATGCGGGGGAGGACGTGTGCGTTTCCGCTGCAGCGGTTTATGAGCGTGGATCCGGGGCGGGATGGGTGGAATTTGTATGCGTATACTGGAGGCAATCCCGTTCGCTTCGTCGATCCTACGGGGCAAGCTCGGACCGGCGCGCAGATCGCAGCTTCGGCGGATGCACGCATCGGCCAATACAAGTCGTTCGCGGTAGCGAGGTATACAGACGGAACCCCTACCGGGGTGGCTCTCGCCACTCTTGCAGGTGCAGGGGCCGACTTTCTCAAGCTGGGAACGGATGTTCTTCGTTTGGGCGAAGGTCTCGGAGAGGCCGTCGGTAATGACCAGCTGAGCGGAACCGAGAAGGCCGCCGCCGTAGCTCAAGATTTGGGTCGAGCTTCGGCGATTGTTGGCGGTGTCGGATCCGCTGGCGGGAAGGTCCTGAAGAGTGCTTCCAAGACACTTGGGTTGAGCAAGTCCTCCTCCGGAAATATTAAGGTATTCAAGGCAAACCGACTCAAAAAGCAAGGTATTGATCCCGAGGCGACCAAGCAGGAGATCGTTGGGCGCGTTTCCGCTGGAAAGTTCAATATCGGCGTCGATGATGACGGCCAGCTAGTCCTAGTTCCTGTGAAGAAGGGAGCTTCCGAGGTCATCCATACCGGCATTCCCTTTGAATCCCTGACTCAATAGTCCTGAGGAGATACGGTGCTTCAAGAAGACTCTTCACCTCTTATTTCCACAAGCTTTACGATTGAAGATCCGGACTTGGACCCCGATCATTGCACCTGCGAGATCGGCCTAGAGCCAACTGAGGCTGGCCGAAAAGGAGAACGTCTCAGGCCAAGTAGCAAAGTTCGCCTGGTAACCTCAGTGTGGACTATAGCGCTAGACAAACAGCCCAGCTGGGAGATCGATGAGGGGCTCAGTCAACTCATGGATCACTTATGGCCGAAAAGAAAAGCGATCATTGATTTATTGAAGAGAACCAGGTGGAGCGCCGGATTCTCCACAAGCGTGATCATTCAGGAAGATCGGCCGCTTTACATTCTGGGGCCCGAGACTCTGCGTCGACTGGCCTATTTCGGAATTACGTACAGCCTCGACATCTTCGACTACTCCGAATGATCAAATCACGCGAACCCCTCTCCTTTCGAGAACCACGACTGGCGCGTTTGCAAGACTTCCTAATGTGGGTGATCCGAATATTTAGAGCGTCTCGAAAAGGGTTCGATAGGTTCGGCGCCTTCGTTGGGAACTTGAAGGTCTAGCAGGCCTTGCAAGAGCTGGGTGCCAGCGAGAGGGAGCAGTTCTCCGTCGAATCAAGGTTTAAAAACCTCAGGCGATGAGGCTATTGGCGAGATTTTCGGACGAGGATGCGGCAAAAAGTGCCGCTCGCTGCGCGGGCCGATTTTTGCCATGGGCTGGTAGGCGTAGATCAGCGGCAGGAGTTAAGTCGCGAGATCAGCGGCTCAGACCTCTCTTACCAAGAGCTCAAAGAACTGGCGAAGGAACTATTTCCTCAGTCCAGGGAGTTGTAATGAATCAAGATGGCTGTCGCAGGAAACTCGAAGCAATAATCGATAAATTGAAGGGGCTCACCTGCTGGAGTTATGTGGCTGGCTCGGGAACAGGCTCAGTCGTAGCTTTGGACTTTGGGAGAAAGATAAGACGTGCGCGACCGCTTCGTAATCCCTCTCTTACTGAAGACCAGAGAACTTTCGAGGGTGAGATCTCTATTCTTGTGGAGTGCGCGTGGAGAGTTGACTCTCGGACGCAGGTTCTGGGTGGCTCCGCCAATGACAATCGCCAAGGCATGGCAATGCTAAAGTCTTTAGGCAAACTAATCGGGTGCCGAGTAGCCGACGCGAAGGCTCTTGCTCCTGGATATGATCTGCTGATTGATTTTGAGGAGGGCCTTCGCTTCGAGGCTTTTGCGGTCGAGACCAATCTGGAAGACGATGTCGACAACTACAGCATCCACACTGAAAAGAGTATTTTGACAGTTGGAGCAGGTAGCCTTCTTCGGGAGGAGCCACGAAAAGGAAGATGACGCGCAGATCCTCCCCAGCGTCACGTAAGCACTCCCGCTGGTGAGAGAATTGGACCCAATAAAGACTCTCCTCAACTTAGTGTGGGTAGGGTCAGCCGGCTTCTCAGCAGAGCGACTCAGTCCCATCTGGAACTAGACCTACGACACGCTGAGGCTCTTCGGGCATCAAAGCTAAACGGCCTCGGCACCCCTACGGGCAACGACAGTCGACACCTCTCTGAACTCCACCCCTGCTAGCATCAGCAGGCTAGGCACGACGAACACTTCCCCGCCCACACCAGGGTCGGGGCTTTGAGGAGGATGGGACGAGATGGAGATTCAGGGTCAGGCGTTCTTGGTTACCGGGGGTGGATCGGGATTGGGGGAGGCGACGGCGCGGCGGTTGGTGGCGGAAGGGGGGAAGGTGGTGTTGCTCGACGTCAACGCTGAAGCCGGCGAGGCGGTGGCGGCGGATCTGGGGGAGGCGGCGCAGTTCGCCAAGACCGACGTCACCGACGAGGCGGCGGTGCGGGCCGCCATCGGGGTAGCCCAGGAAGCCTTCGGCGGCATCCACGGTGCGGTGAGCTGTGCCGGGGTTGGCGATCCCGGAAAGGTGCTGGGCAAGAACGGACCGCTGCCGCTGGAGCAATACGAGAAGGTGATCCGCATCAACCTCATCGGCACATTCAATGTCATGCGGCTGGCCGCCGAGGCACTGGCGCAGAACGAGCCCAACGACGAGGGTGAGCGGGGAGTGATCGTCAACACCGCTTCCATCGCCGGATACGAAGGGCAGATCGGCCAGGTGGCGTATGCGTCCTCCAAGGCCGGGGTCATCGGCCTGACACTCCCGGCGGCTCGGGAGCTGGCGCGCCACGGCATTCGCGTGGTGACCATCGCGCCGGGGCTCTTCGACACCCCGCTGCTGGCGGGCCTGCCGGAGGCCGCCCGCCAATCCCTCGGCGAGCAGATCCCCTTCCCGTCCCGCCTGGGTCAGCCGGCGGAGTACGGTGCACTGGTGGAGCACATCGTGCGCAACCCGATGCTCAACGGTGAGGTCATCCGCCTCGACGGCGCGCTACGCATGGCGCCTCGCTAGGTGACGCTGGCTTCCCTGCCGGGGCCCGTCGTCCCGGCCGGGAAGCGCAGTGCATGACTCAATAGCCGTTCGACTCGACGGCGGATTCGATGCGCAGACTCTTCGACCTGGTCCACGACGCTTTCCACCGCCCCCACACCGCCGTGTACCGGTGGGTGCAGGGGGTGGTTTGGGGGCTCATTGGCTTCTCGGTGCTGCTGCTCCTGCTGGAAGCCTCGGGCTGGGGCCGGGAGGTGCGCCTCCTCGACACGGCGGTGCTTTGGCTTTTCGCCGCCGAGCTCACTCTGCGGGTGCTCTCCTATCGCCCTCCCAGCCTGGACCTTTTTCAGCTCAACCGCTGGCAGCGGCTGCGCTCCCACGTGGTGGATCGGCTGCGTTTTTGCCTACAACCGCTGATTCTCATCGACGTCGTCACCGTGCTGGCGGTGATTCCGGCCTTGCGCGGCCTACGGGCCCTGCGACTGCTGCGGCTGGTGCGCACAGCACACCTTTTCCGCTACCACAACCCGTTCCAATCCCTGGCCCGGGCCTTCCGCGACAACGCCCTGCTCTACAGCTTCGCCCTCACCATCCTGGGTTCTTCCGTGACCTTGGGGGGCGTCAGCATCTTTCTCATCGAGGGGCGCAGCAACGACAACATCAACAGCATCGCCGACGGGATCTGGTGGGCTCTGGTCACCCTGACCACCGTCGGCTTCGGCGACATCAGCCCCAGCTCGGCCCTGGGCCGGGTGGTAGGCGGTGCGCTGATGGTCACCGGTATGTTCATCCTGGCCCTCTTCGCCGGCATCGTCGGCCG
Source organism: Acidobacteriota bacterium (assembly GCA_034211275.1). NCBI lineage: Bacteria > Pseudomonadati > Acidobacteriota > Acidobacteriota bacterium. The sequence goes on along the minus strand of JAXHTF010000039.1, from coordinate 37,127 downwards.
GACGCTGGTGAACACGGTGATGAATATTCGCGAGGAGCAATTCCGTATGGGTGGCTACATCGACCACGTGGTGATCTGCGGCTACGACCCTGGAGCGCGGCTGCTCCTGGACTCGGTGCAGGCGGAGATCGATCCGGAGGAGAACCCGGTGATGATCTTTGCCCCCGGGGACCGTCCGGAGGATGTGCCACCGAGCTTCATCTGGGTCTCCGGCGACCCGACCAAGGAGAGCGAGCTGGACAAGGTTCGCCTGACCCACGCGGCGGCGGTGATCTTGGTGGGCCGCCGCAGCCTGGCACCGCAGCAGGCCGACGCGTCGACCATCCTCACCGCCTTCACCATTCGCTCCTACCTGCGGCGCCAGCCCCTCAACCAGCAGCGCACGAGGCCGCTCTACATGGTGGCGGAGGTTCTCGACGCCGAGAATGTGGAGCACGCCCGCACCGCCGGCGCCGACGAGGTCATCGAGAGCAACCGCCTGGGCTTCTCTCTGCTCACCCACGCGGTGACCATGCCCGGCACCGCCGCCATCCTGGGCCGGGTGGCCCTGGTGGGAGCCCACAGCATCTTTGTCGGCGACCTGCCCGAAGATTGCTCCACCCCCACCACCTTCGGCGAGCTGAGCCGAGAGCTCAAGGACCGCTTCGGCGTTCTGCTCATCGGAGTGCGCGACAGCCACAGCGGTCAGGAGCAGCTCAACCCCTCGGACCAGCTGACCGTGGACTCCAACACCCAGCTCATCTACCTGGCTCAGGAACCGGTGCTACAAGAGCCGACGCCGAGCCCGGAACGCACCGAATAGCCCTGGGCCGCGTGGTAGCATCCCTGCAGTCGACGATCCCGGCAGGACCGGCTCGGGGTTTCACCGCCCTCCCCACCGCTCTTCGAATCCCCGAGCATTCGCCGTCGCACCGAAGGGCCCTTCCGCGGCACGCCGGCCGAAATTCAATCCATGACCGTTGAGATGGAAGGCTCGGAGCGAGTACCGAACCCCCTCGGCCCTTGCCGGCTGCTCTGGCCGTTGGGGTCCGGAGGTGCGGGCACGGTGTACCTCGCGGAGCTGGAAGAGGATCGCCCGTACGGCCCCAAGGGTACGCGGGTAGCGGTCAAGGTTCTGGATCCCCACTGCCTGGAATCGAAGACCGTTCTGCGACGCTTCCTCCGGGAAGCGGAGCTGGGGCGGCAGCTGAATCACCCGTCGGTGGTTCGCACCTACGACATCGACCGCAGCGAAGACGGGCAATTCCACTATCTGGTGATGGAGTACGTCGAAGGACGCACTCTCCGCGAGCTGATGCGCGAGCTGGGGCCGTTCACCGAGGCCTTGTTGGTGGACATGGCGCACCAGATCGCCGAGGGCCTGCAAGCGATTCACGAGGTCGGCGCCGCGCACCGGGACCTCAAACCGGGCAACATCCTCATCACCCCCGACTATCAGGTCAAGCTGATGGATCTGGGGGTGGCGTTCCTGATCGAGAACAGCCCGCGGCTGACCCGGGAAGGGTACTTCGTCGGTACCCTGCTCTACGCCTCGCCGGAGCAAGTGCGGGGGGAAGAGGTCGGGCCGGCGGCGGATCTGTACTCCGTCGGCATCCTGCTCTACGAGGCCGCCACGTCGATCCATCCCTTCGAGTCCGACAGCGCCCAGGAAACCATGCAGCGGCAGCTCAACCACACGCCGCCCAAGGCCGGAGACCTGAATCCACAGATTAGCCCCTGGCTCGAAGAGCTCATCGCCTGCCTGATGGCCAAGCACCCGGAGGACCGCATGGCCTCCGCCTTCGACGTCATCACGGTGCTCGAGCAGGGCGAAGCCTCCACGTGGTGGGGCCGGCAGCAACAGGACTTGACGCTGGATCGGCCGGAGCGCGCCCTGCGCCAGGCCCGTTTGAGTCGTGAAACCGCATTCATCGGCCGCTTTCGAGAAATGCAGACCCTGCGAGCCCTCTATCGCGAGGCCCGGGCCGGACGCGGCCAGGTGTTGGTGATCGAGGGCGAGGCGGGCGTGGGCAAAACACGCCTGGTGGACGAGCTGGTGCGCCAGATTGTGGCCAAGGACGACAGCTTCCACCTGCTCTACGGCTCCGGAGCACCGGGCACTTTGGGCGCCGCCCCGGGCCCCATGAGTCGCGCGGTGCTGGACCATTTCGGCGATCACAACCTGGAACGCAAGCTCACCCCCCTCCTGGCGGCGACGCCGCGCATGGTGCCGGGGTTCGTGGCCTTGCTCACCGGCGCCAACCTGCCCCCCGGCGCCACCCCCCTCAACAGCGATGCGGTGCAGGCGGTCTTCATCTACCTGACCAGCGTGCTGGCGGCGGACCGCACCTTGATCTGGGTCGTCGACGATCTACACCACGGCAGCGCCGAAGGACTGACCCTCTTCGCCACCTTGGCCCATCAGGCCGCCGAGCTACCCATGTTGCTCATCGGCACCGTGCAGCCGGGAGAAGTGGAGGAGGAGCTGGGCTCGCTCCAACGTCTCGATCACGTGCACCATCTACCGCTGCGGAGGCTATCCCGACGCCAGGTGCAAGAGATGCTCCGGGGATTGCTCGACTCGGAGGCCGCCGCCGAGACCATCGGCCGAGAGCTCGCCTCCCGTTCCGACGGCAACCCCTTCTTCATCATCGAGATGGTGCGGGAGCTGCGGGAACAGAGCGACGACAGTGCAGAGGGCGACTTCGCCATCGACCCCAGCCGGATCACCATCCCCAGCTCGGTGCGCGAGCTGCTGCTCACCCGTCTGGAGGAGATCGACGGTCAGGATCAGGAGCTGTTGAATGCCGGCGCGGTCCAGGGCTTCTCCTTCGATCCGGACCTCTGCGCTCGGGTGCTGGGGGTCAAGCGGCTCGAGGTTCTGGCCCGTCTCGCCGCCTTGGAGGCTCACAGCGGAGTGATCCACTCATCGGGACCGGAGTTCATCTTCGATCACCACCATCTGCAGGACGTGGTCTACAACGGCCTATCCCCCCGGCGCCGGCAAGAGCTGCACCGGCGGCTGGCAGAGGCCTACGAGGAGAAGCTTCAGGAGGTCGGCCAGGAGCCATCGAGCCAGGTGCGGGCAGCCCAGAGACCGCACAGCGATCCGCCGGATGGAGAAGCCTCGGACAGAGAAGCCTCGGATGTAGAAGAACCGGAGAGCGCAGAGCTGGACGCCGAGAGGCTGGAACAGCTGGCCGGCAAAGATGCCTTCTTCCTGAGCCATCACTATCTGCGCGGCGGAGCCCCGCGCCGGGCGCTGCGCACAGTGCTGCCGGCCCTCCATCATCTCTCCGTGCGATATCAGAACGACGCTCTGCTGGAGCTTGCCGAAGAGGCCCTGAAGGTCCTCGACGGACCGGACCTGGTCCTGCGCTGCGACATCCGACTGCGTCAGTTGGAGTGTTTGGAGATGCGGGGTCAGCGGCAGGAACAGCGGGCCGCCGCCGAGGATGCGGTGGCCACCGCCCGCGCTCTGGCGGATCCGCTACGACTCGCGTCCGCCGAGCTCGCTCTGGCTCGTTACCGCGCCGCCCAGGAGGATTACACCAGCGCCCGCGAAGTTCTCGAGCGGGCTCGGCAGCGAATCCAGGGAGAGACCCCGAAGGACCGGCGAGGCGACGAGCTGGCGACGGAGATTCTCGCCGCCTTGGGCACGGTCTTGGTGGAGATGGGGGACCTCTCCGCAGCCCTGGTGACGGGGGAAGAGCTGCTGCGGCTGGCCGACCAGCTGTCCATGCCCCAGGCGGAGGGTCGTGCGCGCTTCACCCTCGGCCACGCTCACCTCGGCCGGGGAGCCTATGACCAGGCTCTCAAACATCTGGAGGCGGCGGCGGAGATCTTCCAGCAGATCGAGGATCGACGGGACGAGGCGCGTACCGCGACCCTGGTGGGGTCCGCGCTGCACGCTCTGGGCATCGTCACCGAAGCCCAACAACAATTCGAGCACAGTATCCGCGTCGCCCGAGCCATCGGCTTCAGCCGCGGCGCACTGCGAGGGCTCTACGGACTGGCGTTGCTACACCTCGACTGCGGCCGCCTGGAGCTCGCCGAGCAGCATCTTCGAGCCTGTCTCAAGAGCTGCCGCGGGCGCGGCATGAGCCACCTGGAGAGCCTGGCCCTGCTGGGGCTGGGGGAGCTTCATCGGGCTCGACACGATCCGGTGCCGGCGGAGAGCTGCTTCGAGCAGGCGTTGGAGCTCCAGCACAACTTGGGCAACACCCGCACGCTGGCCCAAACCTCCTTCGCCCTCGGCCGGCTGCTCTACGAGCAACGCGACTCGCTGCGCGCCCAGACCATGCTGGAAGAGGCAGCCCAGCTGAGCCGCGACTTCCGCCTGGAGCGCCTGGGCCCGCTTCCCCAGATCTATCTCGACCTGCTCCTGGGCGGCTCGCCCCAACAGACCGAGATCACCGACCGCGCTCCGATCCTGGTGCGGGCAGAGGCTCACCTCTTGCTGCATCGGGCACGGGTGCCGGGGAACCATCTGGAGCAGGCCCTGGAGCTCCTGGAGACCGTCAGCCAGCGGCTCGACGAAGAGGCCCGGGAAGAGCTGTGGGAGCAGAACCGTCTGGCCCGCTCCATCCGCCGGGCGGGCGCTCACCGGGGCGAGGCTCGCCGGGCCGAGAGCGAACCCGACACCGAGGCCTGATTCTTCCCTTCGAACCCCAACTCGGAGCCGCCTCCGGGAAGGAATTCACCTCCCATCCGGTTGCAGATCCCGATATGTGCGCGATGAAAACCAAGACCATCCTGTCGTCCATTCTCCTCTGTCTCGCCCTCGCCGGAAGCCTGGGAGCTCAGCCGGCGGTTCCGGATCCGCCCCCCGAGGCGGCGCCCCTGGAGCAGACCGAGGCGTCGGTAGTCACTCCAGAACCCGATGCCGCTCCCTTGGCATCCACGACCCTGGGGGCAGGGAGCCCACCGCCGGCAACCCTGCGCATCCCGGTGCGGCTATCCGCCGCCGGCGACGTGCCCCCGGACCTCGCCGAAGGAGATTTCGCCCTCTCCATCGCCGGCGACTCGAAGCCGGTGGAGGCGGTACGCGTCGGCGCGGAGCTCGAGCCTTGGCACATCGTCCTGTACCTGGACAGCGTGATGGCCAGCGACGACGAGCTGCGCCGCGCCGGAGTGGCGCTGGCGGAGCACGCCGACGCCCTCACCGCCCTCGGCACCGTGGAGGTGGTGCGCGCCGCTCCCGAGCCGCGACCGGTGCTGCCTCCCACCCGCGACCCGGCGGCGGTGGATGCGGCATTGTCGCAGATCGCCCTGGGAGCCGGAGACGGCGACGCCCTCCGTTCCCTGCGCCGGCGCACCTTCCAACGGCTGACCCACCTGCGCCAGCGTCGGGATCTGGATCCCGGCGGGGACGACGCGCTGGCGGAGCTCATCGCCCAGGCGGTGGGAGAAGAGGTGAGCCTGGTCCAGCGCCAGCAGGATTGGATGCTCTCCTGGCTCGCCGGCCGGAGCTCCGGCGCCGCCGGACGCAAGCTGGTGATCCTGGTCTCCGGCGGCTACGACCTGGAGGCCCGACAGTTCTACTTGCAGCAATTGCCCGAGGAGCTGCGAGGCTCGCTGGCACCGGCGGCTCCACGGCTGCCGCTGGAAGGGCCGACCCACGAGTGGGTAACAGGCATTACGGCCCTGGGCTGGATGGCGCTACCCCTCCAGCTCACCGCCTCAGTGAACCTCGATACCGACGAGGCGGGGCGCGCTTACGACCGCTTCCAGGAGGCCTCCGCAGACTCCGGCGCCGAGAGCTCCCCGGCTCCCCGTGCCTGGCAGACCACCTCCCTGCGCAAGATCCGCCGTCAGCTTCTGGGCGAGAGCGACGAGGTCGAGCCCCAGGGGCCGCTGCTGCTGGCGCCGGATCGTCCGCTGGAGGAGCTCGCTGCCGCCAGCGGCGGCCTGCGCATCGGAGATCGCCAACAGCTCACGGCGACGCTGGACGAGCTAGGTCATAGCGCGGTGCTGACGGTGCCGCGGGACGGCGCCGAAGGCAGCCTGCCGCTGCTGGTGGAAAGCCGGCGGACCGGCCTGCGGGTCCAGGGCCCGCTGTGGACTGCCAGCGAGGTACCGACAGCGGTGTCGGCGGCCCGGGCTCGCCTGCTGCTCTCGGGGCGGGAGGGCGAGGGGAGCCTGCAACTGGCAGCCTCCCTGGCGGCGTCTCCGGCAGGACCCGCGAGGAGTGCTGGCGAGGACGACGGCGGAGACGCCGGAAACGGAGCCGGCCGCCTCGCTGCCCAGGCGGATCTCCTGCCGGTGGCGGAAACCCGCGCCGCCATCGCCGGCGACGGCGTGCTGGAACGGCCGGTGGAGGTGCGCTGGACCATCGCACAGGGCACCGCCCGGGGCCCCGCCAGCCTGTCCTACGAAACCCGGCGGGTAGAGAACCCGACGCTACCGGTAGCGCTCGACCTCCCCGTGGAGCTGGTCCCCGGTGCCGACCGGGTGGCGGTGGTGGTGGAAGCTCTGGACGGTAGCGGCTGGGGCGGAGCCCTGGCGGCGACCTTGGACGCGGATCTGGCGTCGGAGGACAGCGGCACCGCAGCCCCCGCCCTCGAGGCAAGTGAGCTGGACGCCCTGGCGGAAGCGGCCTACCTGCCCCGGGACAAACCCATCCGCCTGCTCCCACCGTCCGACGAGGTACTGCGGGGCAAGGTGCGCTTCCAGACCCTGGTGAGCAACGAGCAGGTGGCTTCGGTGGACTTCTACCTCGACGGCGAACGGGTGGAGCGCAGCCGGGACGCCCCCTTCGAAGCCCGGCTGCGCCTGGGCCGCCTGCCCCGGCCCCACACGGTACGGGTGGTGGCCTTCGACGCCACCGGCCGGGAGCTGGGCCAGGACACCCTCTCCATCAACGATCTGGGGAGCGGCTTTCGAGTGCGCATCGTCGATCCCCTGCCGGGGCGCCGCACCGGACCGGTGGACGTGCAGATGGACGTCAACGTGCCGGTGGACCGGCGCCTGGACCGCCTGGAGCTGAGCTGGAACGACCGCCGGGTCGCCACCCTCTACGGCCCTCCCTACCGCCAGCGGCTGGTGATCCCAACGGATAATCCGGAGGGCTTCATCCGCGCCGTCGCCACCCTCGACGATGGCCGCACCAGCGAGGACGTGGTCTTCCTCAATCAGCGGGACTTCGCCGAACGGGTGCAGATTCGGCTGGTAGAGCTCTACACCGTGGTCACGGACCGCGACGGGAGGCCGGTGCAAGGGCTCTCGGCGGATCGCTTCACCGTCGAGGAGGACGGCGAGGTCCAGGAGCTGGCAGGCTTCAACGACGCCGGCGACCTGCCCCTCACCATGGGGCTGACCCTCGACTCCTCCGCCAGCATGTTCGTCAAACTGCCGATCGTCCAGCAGGCCGCCGGCGACTTCGTCCGCGGCTTCCTCTCCGGCCGCGATCGCGCGTTCCTGGTGGATTTCGACACCGAGCCGCGCATGGTGCGGGAGATGACCAGCGATCTGTATCGGGTGGTGGACGGGATCGAGAGCCTGGAGGCGGACGGTGACACCCACATCTGGGAGTCCATCGTCTATTCACTGATGGAGCTCCAGGGCTCCTCCGGCAAGAAGGCCCTGGTGGTCTTCTCCGACGGCGCCGAAGAGGAAGAAGCGCTGAGCTTCCGCACCTGTCAGCGCTTCGCCCAACGCCTGGGGATTCCCATCTACCTCATCGTCCTGCACCCGGGCATCGCCCGCGGCGACGACCTGACGGCGTCGGTGAAATCCTTCGCCCGCAAGCTCGAGCGGCTCGCCCAAGAGACCGGCGGCCGAGCCTACTTCATCCCCAACACCGACAAGCTGGAAGAGATCTACCGCCAGATCGACACCGAGCTGCGCAGCCAATACCTCCTCACCTACTACTCCGAGGCCCGCACCGAGGGCGACGAGGAATGGCGGGAGGTCACCGTCAAGGTCGACGGCAAGGGCCTCGAAGCGCGCACCATCTCGGGGTACTTCCCGAGCTACTGAGATCTTTTCCCGGCTACGCTCCAGGCTGGAATCCGAGGGCTGCGATGGTGGGCTGGCGCCCACCCTACCGGAGGTCTTAGGACTCAACCTCAAGGCGACAAAAAAACGGCGGGCGACCCGGAGATGGGTGCCCGCCGTTTTGTTGTTTCGGACTCTTCGTTTCAGGACCTTGCGGTCCCGATTCGAGTAGCGCGCTCCTCAGTTGCCGATGTAGAGGGACTCGCGGGACTCGAAGTTGTCGAAGTAGAGGTCACCGTTGGTGTTGACGTCCAACCCACCGGCCACACCGATGCGCACGAAGTCGGCGGCGCGCTCGTCGTTGTTGATGTTGATGGCCTCGCCGATGGGACGGCGGTTGACCCACAGCCGCAGGTAGCCGTCGTCGTTCCCGGGACCGCTGGAGCGCTTCCAGTCGATCTCGATGATGTTGGGGTTGGCGTTGTCCAGAGTCGCCCAGGCGATCTGGTTCCAGGCGGCGCTGGACGGATCGTCATGAGCCTTGGCGCGCAGGAAGTAGTCGCCGTTGTTGTAGCGCAGCACCAGGGTGGCCAGGCGGTAGTTCGGCGCCCCCGCGAGGAGGGTGAAGATCTTGAAGCGCTTGTTGGTGTCCATGGTCAGCGTCGCGGTATCCAAGTAGAAGCGCGCGCGGTAGCGGTCGAGACCGCCCACACCTTCGTCCACCAGGTAGTCGGAGACGGTGCTGCTGCCGTCGAAGCTGGCCTCGAGACCATTGGAGCCTTCGATAGCGGCGGCGCCGGTAACGCTCAGCAGAGTGCCGGAGCCGCTGCCGCCGGCGGTATCCCAGGAGTTGGTGTCGCCGCTCTCGAAGTCATCGAGGAAGAGCTGGTCCGGCTCGATGGGCTCGTAGAGAGAGGCACGATAGCCCTGGATGGTGCAGCGGATGCGGCGCATCTGCTCCTGGGTGAACTGGTTCATGCAGATGTCGTCGCTGTAATCCATGTAATTTTCCCGCGGATCCAGCGAGCTGCAGGTAGAGCGGGGCGCGCCGCAGCCGAAGTACGGGTTGCTCTCGGCATTGGTGTCGCAGATCAGATCACCGGAGGTGTAGCAGCCGGGCATAGTGGCGGTGCCACAGCCACCGCTGAAGGTGTGCTCCAGACCGAAGTAGTGGCCCAGCTCGTGGGTGCCGGTGCGGCCCAGGTCGAAGGGCGAGAAAGGAGCGTTCTTACCGAAGGTGGTATCGAGGATGACCACCCGGTCCCCGGCGGTGCCGGCGATGCCGTCCTGGGGCAGGCCCGGAACGTAGCCCAGCGCGCCGCTGGCGCTGTTGGTGTAGATGTTCATGAAGTTGCTGGGGTCCCAGCTCAGGGTGTTCCAGTAGGCACCGCTGTCGTTGTACCAGCTGGTGTTGTTGCTGCGGGTGATGCCATTGGTCTGGAGACCGGTGAGGGGATCCTCGTCGGCCATCACGAAACGCAGACCGGTGAAGGTACCGGGGGCGCCGTTGCTCCCCGCCAGGGCCTGGAAGTCCTCGTTGAGCACGTCGATCTGGCTATACACCCGCTCGTCGGGCACCACGCCCTGGGTACCGCCATCGTTCTCGATGATGTGCACCACCACCGGCACCTGGTAGGTCATGCCGGGATCGTAGGAAGGATCGGGGTTGGTGGAGCTACCGGTGCAGTCCGTACCACCCTCGGGCCAAGGTCCGACTGTGTTGCGGACCTCCGGCGTCAAGCAGCGCATGCCGCTGGAACGGAAGTAGTCGGACTTGAAGTAGGCCTCCCAGCCGTCGAAGGTGTGACCGTTGACGATCAGGGTGTTGGATTCGGCATCGGGGAATTTGGTGATGCCGTCGGCGGCCAGACTGGGCACCGCGGCGGCGAGCAAAGCCAAGGCGAGCAAGAGGTGAAGGGTTCGTCGCATGAAAAAGCCTCCTAGAGTTCTGGTTTGAAATCAGTACAACCAAGCGTGGACAGGGGGTTGGAATCGAGCCGAGTCGTCGATGGTAGGGCGAGAGCCGAGGCCCTCAGGCGGGATGAAATTCATAGCCGCGCTCCCGGTGCCAGACGGCCGGGTCGGCAAAATAATGATCGAGAGAGTCGCGCTGCTGGGGGGAAAGCAGGCCACACTCCTGCGCCACCGTCAGAGTGGTGCCGCGGTCCGCCACCGCATGGAGGCGGATTCCGTGCTCGGCGAGAGTTCCTTCCCCGCCCTGCTGGCGGTCGAAGAGCACCAAGGCGTCGGAAACTTCGCCGCCGGCCTCCCGGAGCGCCTCCACAAAGCCCATCTTGCTGCCGCCGTCGGTGATCAAGTCCTCCACCAAGAGCACTCGGGCACCCGCCTCGAGGCTACCTTCCACCTTCGAGGCGATACCGTAGCCCTTGGCCTTTTTGCGCACATAGAGCATGGGACGGTCGAGAGCCTGGGCGAGATAGGCGGCGTAGGGAATGCCGGCGGTCTCACCCCCGGCGACGGCGTCGACGGTCACCTTGCGCTGCCGGCAAAGCCAGCGCGCGCAGGCCACGTAGAGTCCCATGAAAACCGGATCCGAGATCATCTGCCGGCAGTTGACGTACACCGGGCTGCGGTTGCCCGAAGCCAAGAGAAACGGCTCCTCCAGCTGGAAGCGTACAGCCCCGGCCTGCCAGAGCAGGAACGCCAGGCTCTGCCGTAGCCGCAGCAATCCCTCTGTGGAGAGATCTTCCGTGGAGAGAGTGCTGGTCATCAAATTTACTCGGGTCGACAATGCTCCCCGACGAGCAGCGGACGGACTCAAAGAATCGACGCCCGGCTATATGAGAGTGGCCTTCCATTTTGACACAGCTGACCTCCAAGTGGCCAGCCTCGTCCCCAAATGGTCCTTCCAAAACCCTTGCACCGCCGCGGCGAATGGGACATGGTGCCTGCTGCTATGGCCACCTACGCACTCGGCGACGTCCACGGTTGCTACAAGACCCTTCGCAAGCTCCTCCGCCGCATCGGCTTCGACCCGGACCACGACCGCCTCTGGCTGGTGGGGGATCTGGTCAACCGCGGCCCCGACTCCCTGGCGGTGCTCCGCTGGGCTCGGGATTTGCACCGGCAGATGGGCGAGCGCCTGCGGGTGGTGCAAGGAAATCACGACCTGCACCTCCAGGCCCTCGCCGCCGGCCTCGCCCGGCTGCGCTCGAAGGACATGCTGAAACCGGTGCTGGAAGCCAAGGACGGTGATCGGCTGGTCGAATGGCTGGCGGAGCAGCCGCTGCTCCATCGCGAGGGAAATTGGCTGATGGTGCACGCCGGCCTACTGCCCCACTGGACCCCGGAAGACGCCGAGAGCGAAGCCCGGCGGGTGCAGGCTGCCCTTCTCGGCGGTTCTCGCCGGCAGCTGTTGCAGCGCCCCGCCTCCAAGCCAGCCGGCGCCGAGGCCGAGCTCCAGCGCAGCCTGACCGCCTTCACCCGCCTGCGCTGCTGCACCGCCGACGGCGAGCCGACCCCCCACAAAGGGCCGCCGGAAGAGGCTCCCGCCGGCGAGCTGGCCTGGTTCGACGTTCCGGGCCGGCGTAGCTCCGACGCCACGGCGATCTTCGGCCATTGGGCGGCCCTGGGACTGCGGGTCCAGCCCGGTATCCTCGCCCTCGACAGCGGTGCGGCATGGGGCGGCAAGCTCACCGCCGTGCGCCTGGAGGACGGCAAGATCTTCCAACAGCGGGCCAAGGAAACGGCCCACCTCCGCCCCGACGGCTAGGATCTCCCTCGCTGGCCCGGCAGGAAAGCCCGGCAGCAAGGCCCAGCAGCAAGGTTCGCCACCGGGCCCCAAAACCACGACGTAGAAAAGACTTTGAATCATGAGCCAATCCGCCTTCCCCCTCGACCCCGTCGACGTCCCCCTCAACGCCTGGCCCCGCACCCTCGACGCCCTGCGCCGGGGGGTTGAAGACGGTCTGCACCACGGCGGGCAGCTCTACGTGGCCCGGGACGGCCGGGTAGTGGCGGACTTCGCCTTCGGGCTCCGCCGGCAGGACCAGCCCATGACCCGCGACACGGGGATGATCTGGCTGTCCAGCACCAAGCCGATGGCGGCGGTGGGCATCGCCCAGCTGTGGGAGCGGGGCGAGCTGGAGCTCGACGACCCGGTCACCCGCTTCGTGCCGGAGTTCGGCCAGAAGGGCAAGGAAGGCATCACCCTGCGCCACATCCTCACCCACACCGGCGGCTTCCGCATGCTCGGCTTGCCGTGGCCCAAGGCTTCCTGGGACGAGCTCATCGAGCGCATCTGCGCCACCAAGATCGAGCCCCGCTGGGTCCCTGGGGAGCGGGCCGGCTACCACCAGCAGGGCAGCTGGTTCATCCTCGGTGAGGTGATCCGCCGCATCGACGGACGGCCCTTCGACCGCTACAGCCGGGAGGCTCTCTTCGAGCCCCTGGGGATGGATCAGTGTTGGGTGGGAATGCCGGCGGAGGTCTTCCGCCAGGACCCGGAGCGCATCGCTCCGCTCTACGACACGGCGGTCGAAAACGGCGAGGGCAGCCCCGGCAGCGAGCCCGGCTGGCGCCCTTTCCCCATGCACCGGGAAGACCGCATGACCCACACCAACCCCGCCGCCTCCGGCACCGGCCCCATGCACCAGCTCGCCCGCTTCTACGAAATGCTCCTGCGCCGCGGCGAGCTCGACGGCCAGCGCCTGCTGCTGCCTCAAACCGTCGAGGCTCTGACCTGCCCGCACCGGGTCGGCCTCTACGACCGCACCTTCAAGGCGCCGATGGATTGGGGTCTGGGGCTGATCGTCAACTCCGAGCACTACCATGAGGAAGACGACGAATCCGGCCCCGCGGACGGCGCAGCTCCGGACGAGGCCCGCATGCCCTACGGCTACGGCCGCCACGCCTCCCGCCGCACTTTTGGCCACAGCGGCCGCCAATCCTCCGCCGCCTTCGCCGACCCCGTACACAACCTGGTGGTCGCCCTGGCGGTCAACGGCCTGCCCGGCGACGAGCCCCATCGGGCCCGCACCCAGGCCATCACGGAGGGGATCTACGAGGACTTGGGGCTGGCTTCCTGAGCAGCGCCTCCTCCAACAACCGGTGGAAGTGATGCACGCCCTGCTCGCGGCTGGGGGAGAAACGGCCACGGTGGTAGAGGCGGGAGCCGATGCCGCGCTGGACGTTTTCCACCACTTCTTCGTCCTCCCGCTCCACCCGGTCGAGCATCGCTCCGGCGCTGCCGTCGATCTTCGACTCATCCCAGACGTAGGAGAGGAAGCGCACCCGGGTGCGGTCCACCGCCAGGGGCTCGACCACGTTCACCGAGACACCCCAGGGATAGACGTTGAGCATGGTGCTGGGAAAGAGCCACCAATAGTAGGCAGCGATTCGTTGACCGGCGTCGACGGAGTCCGCAGGTAGATCGAAGACTTCCTCGGCACCGCTGGCGACCCCCAGCTGGAGGTTGGAGAGGGGGAAGAGCTCGGTGCGGTAGCTGCCGTAATCCAGTGCCTCGGCCAGATCTCCGTGGACGAAGGGGATGTGGAAGCCTTCGAGGTAGTTGTCGCAGTAGAGAGCCCAATGGGCGCGCACCAGATAGTCCCGAGAGCGGGCCGCGTCGAAGGTCATCTCGTCGATGGGCAACCAGCCCACCCGGCGCTCCAGCTCGTCCATCAGATCCCGGAACGGCCGGGCCGGATCGAGGGAAGCGAAGAGAAGCTTGCCCCAGCGTTCCAGCGGCACTTTCGGCAGGTGGTCGCGGTCGCTGGGAAAGTCCACCGCGTCGGCGCATTCGGGCATCTGCTGGAAGCAGCCGTCGAGACCGAAGCGCCGGCCGTGGTAACGGCAGCGCAGATTCCGTTCCTTCCCCGGCGCCTCCACCACCCGGTGGCCGCGGTGGGTGCAGACGTTGGACAGGCAGTGGAGCCGATCCTCGCCGTCGCGGGTGAGCACCAAAGACTCGTCGAGACAGCCCGGAAGCAGCTCTACTGGCTGCACCTGCCCGGGCACCCGCACCTGATCCGCATCCCCGACAAACTGCCAGCTGCGGGCGAAGATCTTCTCCCGGGCGGCGGCGAAGAGGTCGGCGTCGCGGTAGAACCACCCGGGCAGCGTCGAGGCGCGGCGGATGTCCGCATCGATGGGCGGCAGGGGGCGGCTCAAGCCCCACCTCCGGTGCCCGCCCCTTCCCCGCTCCAAGACAAGAGCAAACGGGCTCCTCCATCGCGGCGCTCGAAGCGATGCTCCACGCCCTCGAGACCGAAGCGCTCGGCGGCTCCCGCGTAGAAGCCGCAGGCAACGTAGAGATCCGAATCCGAATAGTCGGGAGCTCCATCGAGAAAGATGGTGCAGGAGCGGCCGTCCGCCCCTAGCCTGTGACGCATTTCGCCGTGGCTGTAGAAGCGGTCGTGCAGCCCCGCCACCTTGCTCAGGAAGCTCTCGAAGCTAGCACCCCCGGAGTACACTCCGTAGGTCGACCCCAACACCTTGTGCGCTGAATGCCTCCCCACCTCCGTCAGGCGGCGCAGGTCGCCGCCAAAGCAAGCCTCGGCCACCAGCACGTTGAGGCGGTCGAAGAGACGGTACGGATACCAATCGGATTCCAGGATCAGGAACAATCCCTCGGACCGAAGCTCCTGTCGCAGGTTCTGTTCAACCTCTGCCCCGGCCCGCTCGCGGACGAAAGCGAGCTTGGTGGTCAGGGAGCTACCCTTGACTCGGTACTCACCGTCTTCGGCCATGCAGCAACCCTTTCCATGAGATGACCGGTCGAAATCAGCCGGCGCTGGGAACTCCCTCGACCCCGTCTTCCCGCAGAGCCAGGAGCTCGGTGACCGTGGGTTCGGCCGGCAACCGCCGGGACGAACGAGTAAAGACGCGGATGTAGTTGTCGGTCATGCCCCGCCACCAGCCGTCCCGCCGGCTCTCCCACACCACCTCCTCCCGGCGTCCCAGGTGTCGTCGCCGGAAGGTCTCGTGGGACGCCTCCGCCACCTCCAACATGCGCGCCACCCGCCGCTTCTTCTCCTGCGGACTCACCTGGCCGGGCAGGGCGTCGGCGGAGGTGCCGCGGCGCTGGGAATAGGGGAAGACGTGGATCTTGGCGAAGTGCTGCGCCTCGGTGAAGGCCAGGCTGTCCTCGAACTCTTCCTCCGTCTCGCCGGGGAAGCCGACGATGACGTCGGTGGTCACTCCCAGCCCGGGTACCGCCCGCCGGGCGGATGCGAGCACCTCCGCGTAGCCTTCGGCGGTGTAGGGACGGCGCATGCGGCGCAGGGTCGCTGAACAACCGCTCTGGAGCGACATGTGGAGGTGGCGGCAGAGGCGGGGATCCTGCCACAGCTCCAAGAGCCGTGGATCGAGCTGCCAGGGGGCGATGGAGGTCAGCCGCAGCCGCGGCACGGAGGTTTGCTCCAGGAGCGCCTGCACCAAGTCGGCGAGGCGCGCCGAGCCGTCGCGGTAGGCGGAGATCTGCACGCCGGTGATCACCACCTCCTGATAGCCGGCCCGCCCCAGGCCGTCCACCTCTTCCACACACTCCTCCACCGACCGGCTGTGCTGGCGGCCACGGGTGAAGGGGATGATGCAGAACGAACAGCGCATATTGCAGCCGTCCTCCACCTTCACCAGCCCGCGGCTGTTGCCGAATTCGAGAGGGCCGAAGGGCAGGCTCGGAGACTCTTCGGAGGCCCCGTCGAGGGACTCCGGGGCCCCAGGCTCCAAGAGCGGTTCGAAGCTCTCCTCCACCAGCTCCAGCAGGCGATCCTTCTGGTCGTTGGGCACCAGCAGATCCACCTCTTCCAAGGCCGCCTCCTGGCCGTCCGGATCGCTGGCGTAGCAGCCGGTGAGGACGGTGCGCAGATCGGGGTTCTTGCGCCGCCCCTGGCGCACCGTCTTGCGCGAGGTCCGCGCCGCCAAGTGGGTGACGGTGCAGGAGTTGATCACCTGCACGTCGGCGGCCTCCACCGAAGCCACCACCTGATGCCCGGCGGCAGTAAACCGCCGGGCCAGGTGCTCCAGCTCCGCCTGGTTGAGCTTGCAGCCGAGGTTGGTGAAGAAGACCCGCATAGCCCGCCGATGTTACCCGAGGGCCATGGCGAACGAAATCCCTTCCAGCGCCTGCGCAGAGGCTGTGAAAGAGCCCCCGACTACAGCTCAGGTCCTAGAAGCGACCGAGCAGCAGGCTCGACTCACGGCACGCCGATGTAGTTGTGCCGCCGCGACGCGAAGGAGTCCATGTAGAAGGTGCCGGTGGTGCCGGCGTCGAGGCCGCCGACCACTCCGAAGCGCACGAAGTCCACCTCGCCGTCGTCGAAGTCGAGGCCGGTGAGGGTGTCCTGGAGCACGCCGTCCACCCACAGGCGCAGCACGCCGTCGGAGGCGTTGGTGGAGGTGGCCTTGAGCCATTCCACCTCGAGGATCACGGGATCGGTCCCGAGATCGATCCAGGCGGTCTTGGACCAGCTGTTGTCGTCGTTGTGCCCCTTGGCCAACAGATAGTAGGTGCCGTCGGCACCGCGGAAGACGAGGGTCAGCAGCCGCCGGGACGGAGTGCTGGAGAACGCGGTGAGGAGTTTGTGGCGCTTGTTCTGCACCATCGTCAGGGAGTTGGGATCGAGACTGAAGCGCACGCGGTAATGCTCCTCGGCGTTGGGGCTCTCGTCCACCACATAATGCTGGTTCAGATCGTTGACGGTGACCTCCAGGCCCAGGCTGCCCTCGAGGGCCGCAGCGGCAGTGACCGCCAGATCCTCGCCGCCGGTGGAGCTGGCCCACTGGCCCAGGTCGCCGCCCTCGAACGTGTCGTCGAAGAGCGCGTCGGCGGCGCTGGTGTCGGTGAGGCGGTAGATCTCGCCGCCACCGTAGTTGGCGACGTAGACCTCGCCGTCCTCGTCCTCACCGAAGGTGGTGATGTTGAACGGCGCGTTGAGCTGATAGCGCTCGAGCCAGTCCCCGTTCTGATCCGGAGTGGCACCCCAAATCTCGCCGGTGCAGTAATCGGCGTAGAAGTAGTAGCCCTGGAGATTGGGATAGTCGCTGCCCCGGTAGCGGAAGCCCCCGGTGACCGAGCAGCGGCCGGAGCTGTGGCCGTATTGGAGGATCGGATATTCCAGGTTCCCGGTGTCGCAGCCGGTGGAAGGGTTGAAGCATTGGGTGCCCTCCATGCGGCGCCAGCCGTAATTCTCCCCGCCAGCGCTGCCGCCGGGCTGGAAGTCGATCTCCTCAATGGCGCCCTGACCGACATCGGCGATGAAGAGATCGCCGGTCAGCGAGTCGAAGCTGAAGCGCCACGGGTTGCGCAAGCCGTAAGCCCAGATCTCGTCCAAGGCGCTGGCGTTGCCGACGAAGGGGTTGCTGGCGGGAATGGCGTAGTCGCGGTCGGGATCGCCGGGAAAATCGTCGCCATCGACGTCGATGCGCAGGATCTTGCCCAGCTGGGTGGTCAGAGTCTGACCGGAGTTGAGGGGATCCCCCCCGCTGCCACCATCGCCCAGGCCAATGTACAGGTAGCCGTCGGGGCCGAAGGCGATCTGGCCTCCGTTGTGGTTGGTGAAGGGCTGACTCTGGGTCAGGATGATGTCACCGCTGGCCCCGTTGGCGACGTTGGGATCACTGCTGGAGACCTCGTACTCGGCGACGACGGTGTCGTTGCCGTTGTCGGTATAGTGCACATAGAACAGGCCGTTGGTCGCATAGTTGGGATGGAAGGCCAGCCCCAGCAATCCCCGTTCTCCGCAGCAGGAGGTGAGGGGAGAGATGTCGAGGAAGGGCGTGGCCAGCAGGGTCGAGCCGGTCCAGATGCGAATCTCGCCCTCCTGCTGCACGATGAACAACCGGCCCGAGCCATCGCCGGCGTTGGCCATGGAGATGGGGCCGGCGACGCCGTCGGTGACCAGCTGGAGCACCAGGTTGGGAGTGCGCTGGGCTTCCTGATTTTGCGCCCAGGCGGTGCTTGCGGAGGCGACGAGGGCCAGAATCAAGAGACCGAGGAAACCGAAACGCCACCCGCCGGCGCGGCGGGAGTCGGAGTTTGAGAAGCGGGGAATCGAAGTCATGAGAGTTCCTCCTTGGTTGGCAGGCCTTCTAGGCCGAGCCTGACCACTGCAGTCGAATTTTCCGGAGGGGGGACCGGCCGATGAAGCATGCATACATTAGCATAAGCGTGGAAGAGGTCGAGGGGGAGTCGAGATGGCGATGAAGCAACAGGTCGAGGACGGAATCCTATGGCGCCGGTGGGAGCCGGAGAGCCCAGCTCCCCAAAGCCCAGCTCATCGTGGCCCAGCTCTCCGCGGAACCGTGTTGTTGATCCACGGATTGGGAGAATCCGGCCTCAGCTTCGAGGTTTTGGCGGCTCGTCTCGCCGCCGGCGGCTGGAGAGCCCTGGTGCCGGACCTGCCGGGCTACGGTAAGACCGCCTGGCGGCAGGAGCCCCAGACTCTACCCCAGGCCGCCGCCGAACTGGCCCGCTGGCTGGAGAAGTATGTCCGAGAGACTCCTCAGCTAGGCCCGGTGGTGGTCCTGGGCCACTCCATGGGTGGTGTGGTGGGGACGATGTTGGCAGAAGAGCTCCCCCAACCCGTGGCAGCGCTGGTCAACGTGGAGGGCAACATCTCCTTCGACGACTGCGGATTCAGCAGCCGCATCGCCCGCTATCTTCCAGAGGAATTTCCCGAGGCTCCTTTCCTCCGGTTGCTGCAGGCGGTCTACCGCGAGAGCCAGGACGACCTCCAGGAGGCGCTGCGCACCTATTTCGTCAGCATGAGCCTGTGCGACCCGCGGCAACTCTACCGCCACGCGGTGGAGCTGGTGGAGCTTTCCCGCGCCGAGCAGCTGGCAGAGCGCCTGGCCCGGCTCCCCATGCCGCAGATCTACCTGCTGGGAGATCCCCGCGGCACCGGAGCTCACTCGCGGTCCCTCCTGGAGGCCGCCGGCATCCCCTGGCGGGCCATCGCCGACGCCGGCCACTGGCCGTTTCTCGATCAGCCGGAGGCTTTTGCTAGCGAGCTGTGGGGCTTTCTGGAGGCTTTGGACAGCGATTCGGGAGACTGACAGCAGCTACGGATTGTGGCTGCGGCAGACCAGCCGCCAGCGATTCGCCGGCACCGCCAGAGCGCCGACGTAGCCGTCGGCGGGCTCCAGGTGATACATGGTCCACTGCGCCGCCTTCGCCGGATCTCCCTCGGCGCTGATCATCCGCGCCTCATCCTCCGGCGCGAGGGTGACGTCGAAGCGGTCCAAAGGCATGGAGAGCCCGTCGCCGGTGGCCTTGATGTAGGCCTCCTTGCGCGTCCAGCAGTTGAAGAAGGCGTCGGATTTGCGCTCCGGCGGAATCCGCCGCAGGGTGTCTCGCTCGGAAATGGAGAAGAAGCGCTCGGCGATTTGCTCGGCATCGGGCATGGGCCGCAGATGCTCCACGTCGATGCCCAGCTCCCGCTCCAAGGTCAGGCCGTAGAGTGCCAGCTCCTCCGAGTGGGAGAGATTGAAGGCCAACCGGCCGCCGCCCCACCGAGGCTCCAGAGACGGTTTGCCCTTGTCGCCATAGTGAAAGGTCAGCTGCTCCGGCGGCGCGCTCAAATAGGCCCCGAGCAGCTCCCGCAGGACGCCCCGGCCGACGATGAAACGCCGCCGGTGGCGCTCGAAGCGGAAGCGGTAAGCGCGGTCGAGCTCGTCCTGGGCCAGAAGCTTCTCCAGCCGCTGCACCCGCTCTTGGGGCGGCGCCAGGGGCACCGCCCACACGTGCAGCTCGCCCTCCGCCAGCTCCAGCTCCTGCGGATCCAGCCGCTCCACCGGGGGAAAGCGCAGGCTCACACGAAACGCCCCTGGAGCCGAGCCAAGACCGGCATCAGGTCCTGGGCCACGGCGGCGATGAGGTCGCCGCGGGCGGGGCCGTGGAGAAAGAAGTGGTCGCCCTCGAACATACGCAGCTTGAAGGCGCCGCGGGTGCGTTCCCGCCAAGCTTCCAGCGCCTCCCGCTCCACCTTGTCGTCGGAGAGCCCGCCGTAGGCCGAGAGGGCCACCGGCAGCGGATCACTGGCCTCGTACTCGTAGGTCTCGCAGAGGGTAAAGTCGGCGCGTAGCACCGGCAGCAGCAACTCCATCAGCTCGGGATGCTCGAGCACCGCCTCCGGCGTGCCGTTGAGCTTGCGTAGCTCGGCCTTGAACTCGTCGTCCGGCAGATCGTAGATGGGCGGCTCGTCGTCCGGCACCTGGGGAGCCCGCCGGCCGGAGAGCAACAAGCGCACCGGCAGCGAGCGGCCGTCCCGGCGCAGACGCACCGTCAGCTCATAGCTCAACAGCGCGCCCATGCTGTGGCCGAAGAACGCGAAGGGCATGTCCATGAAGGGCTCCAGGGCCCCCGGCAGCACGTCCAGCACGGCCTCGACGCTATTCAGCCGATCCTCCCGCAGGCGGCTCTCCCGCCCCGGCAGCTGCACCGGGCAGACCTCGATTTCCGGCGGCAGCTCGGCCTGCCAACCTCGAAAGGCGGAAGCGGCACCGCCGGCGTAGTGCAGGCAGAACAGGCGCAGGCGGGCTTGGGGATTGGGCTTGCGGTAAGCGATCCAGCGGTTGGCGGCAGTATTTGTGGTCATAACAGGCTAGGTCTCGTCGCTGAGGTGGTCACCCATGAGAGAACTCATGAACGAAGGGAAAAGGCGGCTACAGCCACCCGTGATCAAAGCTAGATCATACCGCGAAGCGCTTTTCTGCCCGCGGCGCCCGGATGGATCCACCGCAGGAAGTCAGGACGACCGGCTCCGCGGCTCCGGATCCTCGTCCTCATCGGGCTCCCGGGCGGCGGCCATTTCGCGCAGATAACGCAGCCAACGGCAGTACCCCTTGAGCATCTCGCCGAAGGCCTGCTCCTCTTCCTCTTGTAGCTCGGAAGAGGCACCGAAAATCGCTGCCAGGTCGAAGTGCAGCGGCGGCATGGAAGGCCGGCCGCTCCCGCGCACCACCGGGGGCGGCAGAGCAGACCGCGGGGCCGGCGGCGCGTCGGGATCCGGCGGAGGGTCGCCGGGTAGGGGACCTTCGAGAACGTCCACCAGCTCCCGCAACGTGAAGCCCATGGCCTGGAGAATCTTGTCCAGACTTCCCAGAGCCGGAAGCTTCTTGCCGTTCTCATAACCGCTGAGCATGGAGCCGGTAATCCCGGCCCGCTCGGCGACGTCGCGCTGGCGGAGATTTCTTTGGTTCCGAAGATAGCGGAGAGCGAGACCTAGGCGATCCGGACGCAGCATGCAACAACTCCAGTGTCTCGCCCACGGTCAAGGATAGAGTAAGACGACTCGCCTGGCAACAAAATTACCGCCTGAGTTACGCCATAGGCGATTTTCTCGCCGAGGCCCGGAACGCCCCCCGATGTCCCGCCCCCCGCCGACCCCCGCCCCGGCGCTCTGCCACAGCAGCGATCGCTCCTCCCCACCGTGAGTCCGCATCTCCATCGGAGAGTGCGCTAAACTCCATGGACCATGCCCGAACGCCATGCTGGCGAAAGAACGTCAGCTCTCCATCTTCAGGTCTTGGACCATCCCTCCAGGCACCGTCGTTCCAGCGGCCGGCCCGACGCTGGAAGATCTTCGCCGGACCCCGGAGCGAAACCCGAGGCCCCCTGCCATGTTCCCGCCGGGGGTGCTGGCCACCGATGAGCGAGACTCCCGAGCAGCCCCCCGAACACATCGGGCGATACCGCATCGTCAACCGGCTGGGCGCCGGCGGTATGGGCGCTGTTTTCAAGGCCTACGACGAACAGCTCGACCGCTGGGTGGCGCTGAAGAAGATCCATCCGGAGAACGCGGAGGATCAGCGAGCCCGGGAACGCCTGCGTCGCGAAGCCCGCGCCGCCGCCGGTCTCAAGCATCCGGCCATCGTCGGGATCTACGACATCCTCGACGCCCAGGGCAGCGATTGGATCATCATGGAGCTGGTGGACGGGGACACCCTGGCCCACCGGCTGGAGGAAGGATCCCTCGATCTGGCCCAGGGATTGCGCCTCGCCCACGAGATCAGCGAGGGTCTCGCCGAAGCCCACGACAAGGGCATCGTGCACCGCGACCTGAAGGCCGAGAACATCATCGTCACCCCCGGCGGCCACGCCAAGATTCTCGACTTCGGGCTGGCCAAGAAGCTCTGGCATGACAGCTCCGAGCCGACTCTCTCCCTCGAGGGCAAGGTCTTGGGGACGGTGCGCAGCATGTCCCCGGAGCAGGCTCTGGGAGGCAAGCTGGACCACCGCTCGGACCTCTTCTCCCTGGGCACCCTGCTCTACGAGGCGGTCACCGGCAACTCCCCATTCCTCGGCGCCTCTCCGGTGGAGACGCTCACCCGGGTGTGCACCCTGCCCCAGCCCCCCGCCCGGGAGGTCAATCCGGAGCTCCCGCAGAAGCTTTCGGACCTCATCGAGAGGTTGCTGCAGAAGGATCCGGAGAAGCGCCCCGCCAACGCCCGCACGGTCTCTTCGGAGCTGGAGGAGATCCTCCGGGACCTAGGCAGCTTCAGCCCCGCTCTCGCCCGCACCACCGGCGCCACCGGCGCCCACACCGGCCTGCCACCGACGGTGATCGACAAATCGCTAGCGGAGCATCTCTCCTCCTCCGACGCTCCCACCGTACAGAGGCCCATTCCCGCCGTCCGCCCCAACACGACGACGACCGGAGGGCGTGGACGGCGCTGGTTGGTGGTGGTGCTGGCACTGATCGTTCTCGCCGCGGCAGGCTGGTTTACCCGGTCGCTCTGGCAACCGGAGATGCCGCCGGTCTATGTGGCGGTGATGCCCACTCAGTTAGAAGCCGCAGACGACGTACCCGAGGCCCATCTGCTGCCTTCGGGCATTCGCACCGCCGTGAACAACAGCCTTCTTTCGTTGCGCGGTATCTCACCGGTCTCCCCCGAGCATGTCGAGTCCTTACAAGGCTCGCCAGCGGAGATCGCAAGAAGCGTGGCGGCGGGCGAGTACCTCACCTCCAAGCTCGTTTGCCGCTTCCGCTCCTGCCAGGCAACGCTCTCGCGAGTGGATACCGAGACCGGGCAGCTGAAGGGGCAACCCAAGAGTTTCGAAGTCCCTGCCGACGATCCCTATGCCTTGGCCCGTGCGGTGACTCTGCACTTGAATCGTCTCTACCCGGAACATCCTCCCCGCAATCCGAACCTCGTGCTGGACGTACGGGAGGAGGACTACGAACAGTATCTCCGCTTGCGCCGAGCCTATGATCAGCGCGGCT
The DNA here is from genome assembly GCA_034211275.1 of Acidobacteriota bacterium. Classification (NCBI taxonomy): domain Bacteria; kingdom Pseudomonadati; phylum Acidobacteriota; species Acidobacteriota bacterium. The sequence continues at coordinate 14,022 of JAXHTF010000039.1, read as the reverse complement.
CCGCAATGTCAGACCGCGAGATTGCTCAAGAAGCTGCGGAGATCCGCCGAGAGTCCCCTCGCTTCTTGGAAGCCTATCTTTTGGAAGCGGACGCCTATCTGCGCATTCACGAGCTCGACCGCACGGAAGCCGACTTGGATCTCGCCCTACAACGTTTAGAAGAGGCCTCCAGGCTGGTTCCCGACGACCCTAATCTTCTTCAGAGGAAATTCAATGCGTTCCTCGAGGGAGGTCGCCTCGAAGAGGCTCAGCACGTCGTCGATAGGATGGAAAGCATAACGCCTGGGGATACCGAGAATCTGGTCAATCGTGCTCGGCTACTCGGTGCCCGTCAGGAACATGATCGAGCCCTTCAGCTGATGCGCCGTGCCGCGGAGCAACGCCCATCTTGGAGCATCCTGAGCCGACTGTCCTTCATGGAAGCAGAACAGGGGCACGTGCACCGCGCTCGAGAACTCCTGGAAGCGATTCTGTCTCGGGATGAAGACAACAGCCAAGCGCTCTCGCGACTGGCGCAGCTAGAGCTGGAGTTCGGCGACATCGCAAGATCCGCGGAGATCTATCAGCAGCTTATCGGCTCCGGAGAGTCGATGACCAACTACTACTCCAACCTCGGCCTTGCGCTGATGCTGCAGGGAGACTACGAAGGAGCTATGGAACCCTTTCTCCAGGCCGTCGAGGTAAGCCCACAGAGCCCCGCTGATCGCCTCAACCTGGCAGACACACTGAAGCTTCTAGGTCACCCGGACGAGAGCCGGGAAGAATACGCCAAGGCACTCGGACTCTGCGATCAAGAACCGCAACCCGACCATCCCGCGGTGCTGACCATTCGAGCCCAAGCACTGGCTCATCTGGGCCGAGAATCTGAAGCGGTGGATGCGGTACGGAGCGCTCTACAGCAGGCACCGAAGAATCCCGGCGTGCTGTTCGAGAGTTCACTGGTCTACGCGCTGGTAGGTGAGCACTTCTCGGCGATCAGCTGTGCTGAGCAGGCTCTGGACGCCGGGTACCAGAAACGCTGGTACGAGCTACCTTGGTTCGATTCCCTGCGAAAGGTGTCCGGTTTTCGGGTTCTGTTCGAAGCTCAGCCCTCCCCATCCTCGAACAACGGGGAGGGCTGAGGAAAGCTCAAACGAAAGCCACCAACCAAGCCTAGGCCATCCGCGCAGCCACGTTAGTTCGCGCGAGAAATCTTCTAACCACCCCCGCCGCCACCACCACCCCCGCCACCACCGGTGGGATCGTTTCGCACTGCCGGATCCGAGCAAACATTGGTCCCGTTGTTGTTGACACAGACCAAGAAGGCGAAGACCCCGGCGGTCGCCTCGTGACAGTCATTCTCGATCTCGATCACCTTCTCGCTCACCGGAGTAACGGTCATATGCGGGGGCTCCGACATGGCTTCTTTCGAAGCGGTGACCCACTTGATGGGCGGGCTGGCCCAGGTCGCTCCCTCGACCGTTAGGGCGATCGTGCAGACCCCAATTCCCTGGACCAGGATCTCCTCGGTATTGGGATCGATATCCCCGCTGTAGGAAAAGCTCTCGTTGGAGGGATTGAAGGACACGGTCACCGACATGTCCGGAAGTGGATCGGTGCTTTGTCGAATGGGCATGAGTTGGACCTCCTGGCCGGCATAAAGCCGAAAACCGGGTTGGGAGAAGAATCGAGTAGACGACCGGCGCGAACTCTCCAAGGACCTCGACGGAACCAATAGCCCGACCGTCGATCTACCGTCCTACATAAATAGGACTCCAAATACACTCCCTTGAATTCTATCACCTTCACATATCTCGCTCAAAAACATTGACGACCAGACGGTATTTTTGCCTATTTATATTTCGGAACAAAAAAGAAAAACCGGACCGCGCCGAGGCTCGAGAAAGAGCCTCGGTACGATCCGGGAATTCCGGCGCCGAAGAGTGAGAAAGGGGCAGGCTAGCCGCGGTCGGTGAGGGCCCGAAAGGCGGAGCTGGCAGCGATGCGGCGGACCTGGCGGCGATGGTGCTCGAAGTGGTCGGCGAGGAAGTCGAGGAAGGCCAGACTGTCGAGAGGACCGGCGAAAGGATGGAGGAAGCGCAGCTCTCGGGCCTGCTCCGGGGACAGCCCCTCCAGCCAGGCGCCGAAGTCCTGGCGCACCTCGATCCAGCGGCTATCGACCTCCGCCAGGGTCAGCTCGTCCTCCGGCAGCACGTGCCGGGAGGGAGCCTTGATCTTGATGCCCATGCCCAACACTAGCTTCACTCCCCAGCGGCCGATGCGCTGGCGGAGATTCGGCGGCCGCAGCACCGAGTGGGTGTCTTTGTAGCGCAGGAAGGCCTGCTCCACCATCATCAGATGCTGGGCCACCTGGCGCATGCACCAGGCGTCGGGCTCGGGGGCTTGCTCAACGGCCTCCCGGGGGTAGGCGGCCAGCTCCTCCATCAAGGCCCGGCGGTCATCCTCGAGGCGGTTGAAGCGACGTTCTAGCTCGGGCAGCATGGTTTCGCTCCCTCAGCGGTGGATCAATCCCAGCTCAGGGAAGCCCCGGACTGGTACTCGGTGACCCGGGTCTCGAAGAAGTTCTTCTCCTTCGACAGATCGGTGGACTGAGACATCCAGGGGAGCGGATTGTGGCGGCCGTAGACCCGCGGCAGCCCGATGCGCTCCAGGCGGCGGTCGGCGATGTACTCCACGTACTCTCCGAATTGCTCGGCGTTGATGCCCAGCAAGCCGTTGGGGCAGGCGTCGAAAGCGTAGCGCTGCTCCAGGGCCACCGACTGGGTGATCAGGTCCACCAGCTCGTCCTGGAACTCCTGGGACCAGACCTCCGGATTCTCCGCCTTGATGGTGTTGATCAGGTCGCAGCCGAAAGCCAGGTGCAGGCTCTCGTCGCGCATGATGTATTCGAATTGCTCGCCGATGCCGATCATCTTGTTCTGCCGCTTGAGGGCCAGCATCATGGCGAAGCCGGCGTAGAAGAAGATCCCTTCCATGATCACGTAGAAGCCCACCAGGTCGCGGACGAACTGGCGCACATTCTCCGTCCCCTCGGTGGTGAACCCAGGATCGAGCACCGAGCGGGTGATGTCCACCACGAATTGATCCTTCTCGCGGATCGACGGGATGGTCAGGTACATGTTGTAGATCTCGTCCGGATCCAGCCCCAGGGTGTCGCAGCAGTAGATGAAGGTGTCGGTGTGCACCGCCTCCTCGAAGGCCTGGCGCAGCAAGTATTGGCGGGCCTCGGGATTGGTGACGTGGTTGTAGACCGCCAGCACGATGTTGTTGGCGGTGAGGGACTCGGCGGTGGAGAAGAAACCGAGGTTCCACAGGATCAACCGGCGTTCGTCGTCATTGAGAACGCGGGCGGACTTCCACTGCTCGACATCCTTCTGCATGGACACTTCTTCCGGCGTCCAATTGTTGGCGATGCCGTCCTTGTAGTGCTGCCGCGCCCACTTGTAGGTCATGGGCAGAATCTTGTTGGGATCGGTCTTGGAGCTATTGATGATGGGCATGATCGGGGGACCTCCGGGACGCCGCCCCGAGGCGCGGAAAGCGAGCTCGGGGCGGGCGGTCAACTGATTTCCAAAGAATCACTGTCTTCAAAAGAACACCGTGCTCGAGAGAGACACGGTCTTTCAAAGAACCTGAACGAATGGCCTATTGGCAAGCCTCACATTCCGGGTCGTCGATGCGGCAAAGCTGAGGCTCCGGTTTCTTCGCTCCCGACCGCGGCGCCTCCTGCCCGCCCCCCTGGGGGCCCGAATCCGGCGCCGAAGGCATCAGAGAGGGAGCGCTGCGGCGACCGACGCCAGCAGACGGGGTGCCAGCAGACGGGGTGCCAGAAGACGGGGTGCCAGAAGACGGGGTGGCCGCCGGGACGGCGGGGCTTGGAGCCTCAGCGGCAGCCGGCACCGCGGCAGCAGGGGCCGTAGCGGGCACCGCCGCCGGCGGCGAGGCGGCCGTGGCGGCGTACTCGCGCTTCTGGGTGTAGCCGTATTTGGACGCGTCCAGGGTCGACTTCTCGATCTGGGTCGCGCCCAGGGAGCGCAGGTAGTAGGTGGTCTTCAGGCCGAAACGCCAGGCGGCGACATAGGTGTCGTGGAGCTTCTTGCCCGAAACACCCTTGATGAAGACGTTGTGGGATTGGCTCTGGTCGATCCACTTGCCGCGGGCGGCGGTGAGCTTGAGGCACCACACGGGATCGATCTCGAAGGCCTCGCGGTACTTCTCCTTCAGATCGTCCGGGATCTCCTGGATCTGGGAGATGTTGCCGTCGTAGTACTTGAGCTTGTCGAGCATCTCCTCGTCCCACAGCCCCAGCACCTTGAGGTCCTCCACCAGGTAGGAGTTGACGATGGTGAACTCGCCGCTGATATTGGCCTTGACGTAGATGTTCTTGTAGATCGGCTCGATGCACGGGAAGCAGCCGGAGATGTTGGAGATGGTGGCGGTGGGGGCCACCGCCATGGTGTTGGAGTTGCGCATGCCGTGCTGGCGCACATGATCGCGCACCGGCTCCCAATCCATGCGCTGGGCCCGGGAGATCTCCACCGGCACGCCGCGCTCCTCCTCCAGCAGATCCAGGGTGTCGAGGGGGAAGATGCCCCGATCCCACTTCGAACCCTGGTAGGAGGGATAGGGCTCCCGCTCCGCCGCCAGCTCCGAAGAGGCCAGGATGGCGTAGTAGGAGATCACCTCCTGCGTCTCGTCCGCCAGCTCCAGCGCGCGCTGCGAGGAGAACGGCACGTTGAGCTTGAACAGGGCATCCTGGAAGCCCATCACGCCGAGGCCGATGGGGCGATGCTTGAGGTTCGAGTTGCGCGCCTCCTGGGTGGGATAGAAGTTGATGTCGATGACGTTGTCGAGCATGCGGATGGCGGTGCGCACTGTGCTCGCCAGCATCTCCCGATCCATGCCGTCCGCGGTGAAGTGGCGGGCCAGATTCACCGATCCCAGGTTGCACACCGCGGTCTCTTCCGCCGAGGTGTTGAGGGTGATCTCGGTGCACAGGTTGGAGCTGTGGATGACCCCCACGTGGTCCTGGGGCGAGCGTACGTTGCAGGCGTCCTTGAAGGTGATCCAGGGATGACCGGTCTCGAAGAGCATGGTGAGCATCTTGCGCCATAGCTGCACCGCCGAGACGGTCTTCCACAGGGTCATCTCACCGCGCTTGGCCCGCGCTTCGTACTCGATGTAGCGCTCCTCGAAGCGGCGGCCGTAGATGTGGTGCAGGTCCGGCACCTCGTCGGGGGAGAAGAGGGTCCACTCACCGTCCTCCAGCACCCGCTTCATGAACAGGTCCGGAATCCAGTTGGAGGTGTTCATGTCGTGGGTGCGGCGGCGCTCGTCGCCGGTGTTCTTGCGCAGATCGAGGAAGTCCTCGATGTCCAGGTGCCAGGTTTCGAGGTAGGCGCAAGTGGCCCCCCGGCGCTTGCCGCTGCGATTGATCGCCATGGTGACGTCGTTGGCGATCTTGAGGAACGGGATGACGCCCTGGCTCTCCACGTTGGTGGTCTTGATGGGGGAACCGGTGGCGCGAATGTTGGACCAGTCGTTGCCGATGCCGCCGGACCACTTGGAAAGCTGGGAGTTGTCCCCCAGGGACTTGAAGATGTGCTTCAGGTCGTCGTCGATGGTGGTCAGGTAGCAGGACGAGAGCTGCGGGTGCTGGGTGCCGGAGTGGAAGAGGGTGGGCGTCGAGGCCACGTAGCGCAGCTGGGAGAGGAGCTCGTAGAACTCCAGGGCCCGCTGTTCCGGCTCCGGCTCGTTGATCGCCAAGCCCATGGCGACGCGCATCCAAAAATGCTGAGGCAGCTCGAGGATGCGGTCGTCCTTGCGCATCAGATAGCGCTCGGAGAGGGTCTGGATGCCGAGGTAGTGGAAGAGCTCGTCGCGCTCCGGACGCAGATGGGCGGTGATCCGCTCGAGATCGAATTCCAGCAGCTTGGGGTTGTAGAGGCCGGCTTCGACGCCGGAGCGCAGCACCTCGACGAAAGCACCGCGATAGGCCGATTCCAGCTCCTCGCCGTGCAGCGAACGCCGCAGGTGATCGCGGTAGAGCTTGCGCAGCAACAGCCGGGCGGCGAGGTAGCTATAAGCCGGGTCGCGCTCGATGAACGCCGCCGCCGCCATCACCATGGCCTGGGAGATGCGGCCGGTGGGAATCTCGTCGTAGACGTTGTTGACCACTTCCCGGACCACGGGATCGACGTCCGGGACGTCGATCCCGGGCATCGAGCCCAGAGCCTCCGCCGCCGCCAGCACCGCGTCGTGCACGTATTTGACGTTGAATAGAACGGTGCGGCCGTCGTCGCGCTTGACCGTCAGCTTGCCCAGCCGGGCACTCTCGATGGCCCGCCGCTTGGCCTCCAGACGCACCTTCTGGCGCTCCGCCCGGTACAGGATGTAGGCCTTGGCGATCTCGTAGAGGCCCTGGCGCACCAGGTGCTTCTCGACGATGTCCTGAATGTTCTCGACGTTCGGGTAGAACTCGTTGAATCGATTGTCTACCTCGTCGGTGATGTCGTCGACGATCTGGTCGAGACTGGCATCCGGCACTTCCGTGCCGAGGGCGGCCACCGCTCTGACGATGGCGTTGCGAATTCGGTCCGAGTCGAAACCGACCACCTCTCCCGTACGCTTGACGACCTTGAGCGCTCGCATAGGCTGAACTACCTCTCCTGCTAGACACGCCGATGGCCTCCACCGGCGCATGAAAACTGAGCGCACCGATGCTCCATCGGTGCCGGAAACCCTTAGAACGAACTGGCCGGCGGAACCGGCTCGAGCCGTCGCTGCCGACGGCTCCGGGCTACCCCTTCCTTCGGGGCTCCAGACCACGGGACTTCCTGCTGGGCCTCGAGAACCATCTCGAGGCCGGGCGCTCGCGACTCATCCACCCGATCCGCCAGTGCCGAAGTTGGGCCGTCAGGGGGGCCCTTCGGGTTGGCAGGCTGGGGGATGGTCATCACGGTAAAAGAAAGCTCCAAATTCGCTCTTCAGGCGTGCAGCTGAAGACAGCCCGCCGGCCGAAAACATCCGCGAATCGCCGCCGCGGAAAGCCTCGGATCAGCAGGCTGGGGCCGCCGTTGTCCCTTATAGCGACATATCGAACAACCTACAAGATGTAGGTGCCCCTGTCAAGCCGGCCCCTATATTTAGTATCACCCCAAAGCCGCGGCGGGAAGCCTGTTCAGCCCGCCCAGCCCCTCCGCGGGGCCTCGCCGGGGCGAGGAAACGGGCGCGCAGCAAGGACTTGCGGAGACGCCGGAAACGATGTGAATTTTTTCTCTGAATCGGGCGGCGGGAAAGTGTGCGAGTCAGCTCTCGGGAGGAGGCACCAGGGACCCTTCCGGTAGCGCCTCTTCCAGCGCGGTGGTAGCGCTGGCCACGGCCTCGGGATCGGTGCCGTCGACGGTGAGCTTGACCCGATAGTGGCGCTCATTCCACACCGGATAGCTGCCGATGGCCACCCGCGGGTGGTCCGCCACCAACCGATCCAGCAGGTCCGCCACCTCGGCCTCGTCACAACGGGTGTAGATGGCGCGGCTGATGAAGGCCTCGCCGGCCCCCAACCAATCCCGCAGGATGGGCATCTTCATGCGGAAGACCTCCGGCAGCCCCGGCAGCACGTAGACGTTGTCCACCACCACCGCCGGCCAGCGGGCGTTGCCGGAGCGCACCAGCTGGAAGCCCTCCGGAAGATCCGCCATGCGCAGGTGGCGCTCGGTGCAGCGGGAGCCGAAGTAGCGTTCCAGCAGCCCCGCCAGCTCCAAGGACCGCACCAGCGGGCGATCGAAGGAGCGGGCCACCGCCTGCACCGTCACATCGTCGTGGGTGGGACCGACGCCGCCGCTGGTGAACACCAGGTCGTGGCTCTCCCGCAGCTCGGTCAGGTCGCGGGCGATGACCTCCACCTGGTCGGCACAGATCACCACCCGCTGCAGGCGCACACCGAGGGCGAAGAGCTCCTTGGCCAACACCGAGACGTTCTCCTCCTGCACCTTGCCGGTGAGAATCTCGTTACCGATGATCAGCGCTGCAGCGGTCCTGCCCATGACCTTTGATCATACGACAGGCATTTCCGGCGTGGCGCGCCTCGCCCCCTTGCCGCAGCGCGGCGGCCCCGGCGAAGAGGACGACAATTTCTTGACACATTGCGGCATGGCCTCCTACGATGGCAGATGGGCAGGCCTTTCGGCGATAGACCCTGTCGAACAACCTCTTCCGAGGCCGCTCATCCGCACTTCGACTCGAATCAGGAGACTTTTTCCATGGCTGATCCAATGACCCATTCCGGCGCCTCCGGCGCCCTCCAACTGACTTTTGAAAACGGCATCGCTTGGCTGGTGATGGACGATCCGGAGAAGAAGGTCAACACAGTCTCGACCCGGGTCATGGAACAGATCGATCCGCTCCTCGATCGCCTGGAGGCGAATCCCCCCCGGGGGCTGGTGCTGATTTCCGGTAAGAAGGACAGTTTCGTCGCCGGTGCGGACATCGAGGAGCTCCAGGAGCTTTCCGACGCCGAGTCGGTGCGGGCCATGCTGCAGCGGGGCCACGCCCTCTGCCAGCGCATCCACAAGCTGCCCTTCCCCACCGTCGCCGCCATCCACGGCGCCTGTCTGGGCGGCGGCCTGGAGCTAGCGCTGGCCTGCGACCTGCGGGTGGCGACGGACCACGGCAAGACCAAGCTCGGCCTGCCGGAAGTGCAGCTGGGCCTCTTTCCGGGCCTCGGCGGTACCCAGCGGCTACCGCGGCTCATCGGCGTCGCCGACTCCCTGCCCCTGATCCTCACCGGCAAACAGGTTCAGGCCAAGAAGGCCAAGCGCCTGGGGATGGTGGACGCCGTCTGCCATCCGGCGGACCTGCGCACCGCCGCGGTGCAGCTGGTGGAGCAGGGCAAGGAGCAGGGCCACAACAAGGGCAAGCGTTCCCTGGCCAGCCGCGCCACCAACGTCGTGGCGGCGCTGCCGGTGGCCCGGTCGATGATCTTCGGCAAGGCCCGGGAGGGGGTGATGGAGAAGACCGGCGGCCACTACCCGGCGCCGCTGAAGGCCATCGAGGTCATCGAGCAGGGGCTCAACCTGCCGCTGGAGGAGGCTCTGGACCTGGAAGCCCAGGCCTTCTCCCAGCTGGTGGTGAGCGACGAGGCGAAGAACCTCATGGGCATCTTCTTCATGAAGAACGACGTCGAGGCCCGCGCCGCCGCCCTGGCCAAGCAGAGCGATCGGGACATCTCTCACCTCGGCGTGTTAGGAGCCGGCTTCATGGGCTCCGGCATCGCCCAGGTGCTCGCCTACAAGGACGTGCGGGTGGAGCTCAAGGATCGCGATTGGGAGAGCGTCGGCCGCGGCCTCAAGCATTGCCGAGACCTCTTCCAGGGGTTGGTCAAGCGGCGCAAGATGAAGCCGGTGGACCTGACCCTCGCCATGAGCCGCATCCACGGCACCGTCGACTATTCGAGCTTCAGCCGGTTGAACTTCGTCGTCGAGGCGGTGTTCGAGGACGTCGACATCAAGCACAAGGTGATCCAGCAAACGGAGGAAGTGGCCGGTGACGACCTGATCTTCGCCTCCAACACCTCCACCATCCCCATCGCCCGCCTCGCCGAGGGCAGCAGCCGGCCGCAGAATGTGGTGGGCATGCACTTCTTCAGCCCGGTGCACAAGATGCAGCTGGTGGAGGTCATCCGCCACCCCGGCACCTCCGACGAGGCGGTGGCGGTAACCGTCCAGGTCGCCCAGCGCATGGGCAAGACAGTGGTGGTGGTCAACGACGGTCCGGGCTTCTTCACCACCCGCGTCCTCGCCCCCTTCCTCAACGAGGCCTCGTGGATTCTCAAGCAGGGCGCCACCGTCGAACAGATCGACAAGGCCCTCACCGGCTGGGGCTTCCCCGTCGGCCCCATGGCCCTCATCGACGAGGTGGGCATCGACATTGGCGGCCACGTCAGCCAGGTGCTCCAGGAGTATTTCGGCGACCGCATCCAGCCGCCCCAACTCTTCGACCGCCTGCTCGACGACGGCCGCACCGGCCGCAAGGGCGGCAAAGGCTTCTATCGCTACGAGAAGGGCAAGAAGAAGGGCGTCGATTCTTCGGTCTACGAGCTCCTGGACTGGTCCGAGGCGGAGCCGGCGATCCCGGACCAGGAGATCATCGAGCGCTGCTGGATGCAGATGCTCAACGAGACCGCCTACTGCATGGAGGACAGCGTCATCGAGAACCCGGTGGACGTGGACATCTCGGTGATCTTCGGCTTCGGCTTCCCGCCGTTCCGGGGCGGCCTGCTCAAGGAGGCGGACCGCCAGGGCCTGGCCTACATCGTCGAGCGCCTGGACCACTACGCCGACCAATACGGCGAACGCCTCCGCCCCGCCCAGCTGCTGCGGGACATGGCCGCCAAGGGCGAGACGTTTCACCAGGACTGAGGGTCGAGCTACTCCTCCCCCAGCTGCGCCCGCACCAGCCGCGCGTAGACGCCGCCGGCCGCCAATAGGTCCCGGTGGCGGCCTTGCTCGGCCAGCCTGCCGGCCTCCAGAACCAGAATGCGGTCCGCCTTCTGCACCGTGCTCAGCCGGTGGGCGATGACCACGCGGGTGCAGTCCAGAGCCTCCAGGCGCCGTTGGATGCGCTCCTCGGTGACCGCGTCGAGGGCGCTGGTGGCCTCGTCGAGGATCAGCACCGCCGGCTGCTGAATCAGCGCCCGAGCCAAAGCCAGGCGCTGGCGCTGACCGCCGGAGAGGGAAGCGCCGTTCTCCGACAACAGGGTGTCGTAACCCATGGGCAGGGCCTCGATCTCGGCGTCGATCTCTGCCATGCGGGCGACCTCCCGGACGCGCTCCAGGGGTAGCCCGGGATCGGCGGCGGCGATGTTGGAGCGAATGCTGGAGGCGAAGAGGAACGGATTCTGCGGCACGATGCCCAGCTGCCGGCGCACGGAGCGGAAATCCAGGGCCTCCAGCGACACACCGTCGTAGAGCACCCGCCCCTCCTCCGGCCGATAGAGGGCGCTGAGCAGGTGGGCGAGGGTCGACTTGCCGGCCCCCGACGGACCCACCACGGCCACCATCTCCCCCGCCTCGATTTCCACTGACAGATCCTGGATCACCCGCTCGGCCCGGGGCGAGTAGCGGAAGCTCACCCCCTCCAAGGCCACCGCGCCCTGGAGCTCCCGGGCCCGCTGAGCGGTGCCCCGGTCCTGTTCCTTGGGCGCCTGCATCACATCGTCCAGACGCTCCAGGTAGCACTGCATCAGCTGCAGCTGAAAGGCGGTGTTCATCAGGCTCGCCAAAGGCTGGAGGAAGGCGACGCCGAGGGTCACCAACGCCAACATGGAGCCCAGGCTGAGGGAGCCCTGAAGCACCAGCGCGCCGCCGGCCAAAAGGATGAGCAGCGGTGAGGCGAGGGTCAGGCTGGCGCCCAAGGAGTCCACCCAGGCGCTGAGCCGGCCGCGGGCCAAGGCGACGTTGAGCTCGTCGACGAAGAGGTTGGACCAGCTCTCCACCGCCCGCTGCTCACCGCCGGTGGCTTTCAAGGTCTCGATGCCCTGGAGGATCTGCACCTGGTAGCTGCGGGAGCGCGCCTCGGTGTGCAGGGCGTCGGACATGAGCTCCCGGTAGCGGCGGTGGGTGAGCAGGAAGAGGGCCACCCGCACCAAGCCAAGGACCAACACCAACAGGCCCATCTGCGGACTGGCCACCAACAGCAAGACCAACAACAGGCTCACCATGACCCCGTCCAGAACGGTGGACAGGGCCCCACCGGTGAGCATCTCGCGCACCGTGCTGTTGCTGTTGAGGCGCATCAACAAGTCGCCGGAGGCGCGCTCCTGAAAGAAGGCATAGGGAAGATCGACCAGGTGCTCCAAGAAGTCGAGGGTCATCCGCGCGTCGAGGCGGGTGCGCAAATGCAGCAGCAGATGCCCGCGGACCAGCGAGGACAGAAAATGGAAGCCCACCACCAGCGCGATGCCCACCGCCACCAACGCCAACAGGCTGGCGTCCCGCCGCGGCACCACCCGATCCACCAGCACCCCGGTGAGCACCGGAATGGCGAGGACGAAGCCCTGCACCAAGACCGAGGTCACGATCAGCCGCCCCAGCAGCCCCGACTCGCCCAGGAGCTTCACTAGATAGCGCCAGATTCCCCGCCGGATGCGGCCGCCGGGCTCGAAGTCCTCGCCGGGCTCGAGGACCAGCGCAACGCCGGTGAACTCCTTGCTCAGGGTCTCCCAGCCCACCGTGCGGCGCCCCGCCCCCGGATCCACCAGCCGCGCTTTCCGGCCCTGCAGACGGTCGAGGACGACGAAGTGGTTGAAGCCCCAATGCAGGATGCTGCCCGTCGGCAGCAGCTGGAGATCCTCGATCTTCTCGACCTTGACCCCGCGACCTCGCAGCCCGAGCCAGCGAGCGGTCTCCAGCAGCGCCAGGGCGTCGGCACCGCGGTTGCCACCACCGGCCACCTGGCGCAGCTCGTCCAGCGGCATGATCTTGCCGTGGTAGGCCAGCACCATGGCCAGACAGGCGGGGCCGCAATCCGTACCGGTGGTCTGATGCACCAAGGGAATGCGCCGCCGGCGCCGGGGAAAGCCCAGCCGGGCCAGCGCCGGGAAGCGGTCGCGCAGCGAGGCGCCGGATTCGGCCTCAGCCATCCTCGGACCTCACCGGAGCCAGCGCCGGCACCAGAGTCTGGAGAATGGACTGGGAACCGAGGACGATCTCTCCCCGGCCCGGCAATCCGTCGAAGAGGCGAGTTCCCGGCGGCGGGCAGATCGCCGCCCGCACCACCGCTACCGGCCCCGCACCGGCCTCGATCTTCGCCAGAGCAGCCTCGGTTCCGCCGAGGGCTTCAGCTCCGCCGGGGTCTGCGGCCTCCCCCGCCGCGATCTGCCGAGGCCACCACGCCCGCGGCTCTACCTCCCCAATGACCAGGGAGAACGGCGTCTCCGCCACCCCCTCGACGTCCAGCCACAGAGGCATTCCCGGCTCGAGCCGCGGCAGGAAGCGCGCCGGCACCAGCACCGTCGCCATCCATCGGGCCGGCACTGGGTCGGTGGTACCGCAGGTCAGCCGCGGGTCCCCCGCACCGGCCCGCTGCACTACCGCCACACCGGCGGCGGTCTCCTCGACCTTCCCCAAAGCCGCAAAGACCAGCCCCGCCGCGACGCTGAGCACCAGGAGCGGATACGCCCAGCGCATCCAGCGCGGGGACAAGCGCAGCGGATCACCCCGTCCCTCGAGACCGGCGTTGTGGACCTCCAGCGCTTCGCGACGGTACAGCCCCGGCCGGGAGGGCGGCGGTGAGGGTGGGGTCGATGGGGTTGAATCGGGCATTGGGCGTCTGCGTCGAGGAGGTTTTGCGATAGAGATTGCTCAACGTAGCAGCGACGTGAAGAGCAGGTCAAGACTGCCTCGGACGAAGCCTCAGGGAGCGGATCCGTCACCAAAAGACTCGTTGCAGGCCTTGACAAAATCCGCGTGCGCACTAAAGTTATCGCACTCATGATAACCACAGGCGAAGCGATCAAGACGACGAGCACCCCCCGCCGGCCTCCCCTCGTCGTCGCTACCTGTGCCCCTCGAGGGGCTTCCCAGCTGCCTGTCTCTCCGCCTCTTGCCTTCGATCCCATCTCTTCTTTCGATTCTTTTTCCACACCTGCCTCGGCAGCATCCGATTTCGTCGTCCCTTTCCATCGTGGGAAGGGCATCTTTCATCCATCCTTTTGTGAGGAGGACATTTCATGAAGAAGCAAGACATCATCCGCGCCTGGAAGGACGAAGAGTTCCGCCTGAGCCTCAACGACGAGCAGCGGGCTCAGCTGCCGCAGAACCCCGCCGGCGTTATCGAGCTCGCCGACGACGAGCTCCGTTCGGTGGCCGGCGGCGACTCTTGCCGTTGTTTCTGTCCGGACATGGTCTTCCCCCTGTCCCCTGAGATATAGCTTCGAGCCTCAGCAAGGACTCGCCTTTGCCAGACAGCGCGCCATTCAAGAAGCAGGTGGAGAATTTGTCGTCTTCCTCGACGATGATAATT
>JAXHTF010000038.1 GCA_034211275.1 Acidobacteriota bacterium | reverse complement strand
TGGTGGTAAATGTTGGCCTTGCTGACCCCGGCCTGCTCCGCGATCGCACTGATGGACACGCTGGCGTAGTCCTCGTTGGCGAACAATTCCGCCGCGGCATCCAACACCCGCTGGGCGCCAGATGTCGTCGCCTCCGGTGGACCGGGAGCGCTGCGCGACTTGCTCTCCATCGAGGAAGAGCCGGACCCGAGAAGCCCCGACCAGCCGAACCTTCGCCTCGGCGAAGCGATCCGCCTCCAGGTAGGCCGCCAGGTAGGTCACTCCAAGGCCGGAAGCCGGCGCAGCCAGCTGCGGCTCATCGCCGCTGTCGCGCCACTCGAGGGTCTCACCGTCGCTCCAGCGCACCGTGTCGCCGGCCTGGGGCCACAGCTTGTCCACCTCCAGGAGAGTCGTCTCCAGCAGCTCGCCGGCCCCGAAGCTCCGAGTCTCGTCCTGGTGAAAGGCCGGCAGGGGAACCGTCACCGGTCCCAGCTGGAGCCACTGCGAAATCGCGGTCTCAGATCGGGCCATGGTCTCCTCCTCACCCTGGGCGAGCTCGGCTCCCTCTAAGGGCGGGGCCGCCGCCAACATCAAGATCGCCGTCAGGGCGAAGATCCATTTCAATGATCGCATTGCGAGTCTCCTGCTATTGAGAGCTCTATCGAAACGGGATTCGAAGATCCAAGAGCTCTCGAGAGTTGGGCCGGCCGAGTGTCCGAGGGCTCGGGGACTGCTCCTCGGAAGCTGCTCGATCAATCGGCGATGAGCTACTCCCGCGCCACCGGATACAGTCGCCAGCGGGCGTCGAAATAGGGGGTCCGAGCGTAAAACCAGCGCAGCCGCGCCCGTGGATCTCCGGCGAGCTCCGGATCGCTGAGCAGAGCCTGGCGGAATTCCTCTTCGAGCTGCGGATTCTCCGCCAACATGCGTTCCGCCAGCGGCTCTACGACATAGCCTTCCATGTACTCCGTGCGCTGCAAGATGGAGTGGAAAAAGCCCCATTGGAAGAACGAATCCGACGAGGCGGGCTCGAGGAGCAAAATCGCCAGATCTCCCAGGGGTTGATCCGTCGGAATCCTCACCGAGCCCGGCGCAAAGACCTCCGTCCGATCCTCCAAGCGAGTCGCGGCGCTCACCCTCACATGCCCCTCGAAGGGCATGTCGTCGAGCTGGGGATCGAGCAGACGGTACATCTTCACCGCGACCTCCCGAGGCTCGTCGAGGCGTTCCATCTCGATGCCGTGGAGCTCCAGCCGGCGGATCACCTCCGACCACGCCGCGGGAATCCAATAGGCCTTCGGCCGCTGGACCTCCGCCACCGGCTTGTCCGCCAGCAGATAGGGGATCTCCAAGGTCACCGGCTCGCCGGTGTAGTCCAGCCGCAGAGTGCCGGAGATGGGAGACAGGGAGGTGCGGGATTCAACCCCCAGGAAGCGGACTGTCGGATGTTCCTTCTGCGGATCGACGGTCCAGCCCAGGGGCACCGGATCCCGGCGGGAGCGGCGATCCTCCGCGGTGGCGGTGCGCAGCTCCTCGCCGTGCTCGCCGAGGGCCTCCAGCGCCGCCGCCATCAGCACATAGGTGCCGAGGACCCGCTGGTGGTAGGGCTTGAGGGAGTGGTTCTCCACCAACACCGTGGCCAGATGGCGGGCGTCGCCGTAGCCGTTGGAGAACCGCGGCCCGGCGGTCCAGCCCAGGTTGCCGCGGCTCGGATCGCTGCTGTCCGCGAGGAAGACCAGCGGCCCGGGAATGTGGCCGGCGGCCTGCAACTCCTGGTTCAGCATCGGGGTCAGCCGGTGGTCGAGCCAGCGGGCGATAGCCGGCGAGTGACCGTGGGCACCGTTGTGCCCGAAGGTGATGTCGTATTGATAGTCGGCCCCGTCGGTGACGTGAAGGTCCAGGTAGAGATCCGGCCGCCACTCTTCCAGCACCCCCACCAACGTCCGCACCTCCTCGGTATCGAGCTTGGCGAAGTCCCGGTTGAGGTTCAGATTGCGCGCGTTGGTGCGCCAACCCATCTGCTCCGGGCCCCGCTGATTGACCCGGCCGTAGGGGCTCGAGCGTTCGTGGCCGTCGGGGTTGAGCACCGGGATGAAGAGCAGGCTGGCGTGCTCCAGCAGCGACGACTGGGAACCACCGACGGTGAGGTCCCGCAGCAACATCAATCCCGCGTCCTTGCCGTCGATCTCCCCGGAGTGGATGCCGCCGTGGGCCAGCAGAACCGGCTTGCCGGAAGCGTGGAGCTCCGCGGCGCTGGCGGCGCCCCCGGCGGAAGCCACCACCATGATCAACGACCGCCCCTCCGGGCTCGCTCCCAGATTCACCCACTGCAACTTGGGGGAAGCGGCCACCAAGCGCTGAAGCCAGGCGAGGGTGGTGGCGTAGTCCGGCGTGGCCACCAGATCGGTGACCTCCGCGGGAGTGATCCAGGGATCGTCCTTCTCCGCCATCAGGGAGCGGCTGGCACCGTCCCAGGGCAGCAAAGGCGGCAACTCCGCCGGCGAGCTCATCTGCGGGCCTTTCTGCGGGTCTTGCTGAACAGGCGAACGAGCCGCGTTCTTCATCTCGTCCGCCACCACCGGCAGCGCAGCGGCCAGGCTCATCAGCGCCGCCAGCATCCACACCATCCGGCTCGATCGCCAGATTCCGCTTCCGGCCCCGTGGTCTCTGTTGAATCTCATCGTCTGAATCTCATCGTCGTTCCAACCTCTCGCCATCGAATCAGCCCCATCGTTCTTCCAAGGGCAGAGCCGCAAATCCTATCGCGGTGTCCGAACCGTGACAGAAATGCCACCAAGAGCTCACTCCACGCGCGCCAGCTTCGCCGCCGCCGGGAGTACACTCTCAAGATCGGTATCCCCGGCAGCGCCCGATCCGATACCGCCCCTTCTGATGAGGCACCCAACGACAAGAGTAGGAGCATCAATCCGCAAGAATCCCTCCGCAAGCTCCAGGAACCTATGAGGTACGAGAAAACGTTTCGCGGGTTGCAGGCGGCGGTATCTACGGATCCCCCCGGCCCTCAGGACGCCCTGGCGGGCCCCGTCGACCGATGATCCCATAGAATCGATATGATCCTCAGATCAAAAGTCATTCCGACACGGAGTCGTCCATGCATGCCAACGCCCGTCTGATCGAGTCCTTCTACCGTAGCTTCCAACAGCGGAACGCCAGTGGCATGGTGGCCTGCTACCACCCCCAAGTGGAATTCTCGGACAATGTCTTTCCCCATCTCCAGGGCCCCGAAGCACGGGCCATGTGGTACATGCTGTGCGAGCGCGGCAAGGACCTGGAGATCGAATTCGAAGGGATCGAAGCCAACGAGACTTCCGGCCGCGCCCACTGGCAGGCACGCTACACCTTCTCCCCCACCGGCCGCCCCGTGCACAACTCCATCTACGCCTGCTTCACGTTCGAGGACGGCCGCATCGTGGCCCATCGAGACAGCTTCGATCTATGGCGCTGGGCGAGTCAGGCCCTAGGCCTCAAGGGCCGGCTGTTGGGCTGGACGCCGCTGGTGCAGAACGCCATCCGGCGTCAGGCCGCCCGCGGGCTCAAGGCCTACATGAGCAAGCACCAAGAGGCCGGATTCGGGGAAGCGGTGGAGACCTCCGCCACCGCCTCCTGAGAGCGGTGAGCCAACCTCGAGAGAAGGATCCGAAGCGTCACGACGCCGCCTCAGAAGCTGCTACGGGACCTGCCGCGGGACCTGCCGCGGGACCTGCCGAAAAGGCGATCAAGGATGGAACGGGAAGAAGATGGGAATCATCAACACCATCAACGCCAGCAGAACGATGGTCAACGGGCTTCCCACCCGCAGATAGTCCTTCGAATGGTAGCCGCCGGCACCCATCACCAAGAGGTTGGCCTTGTGACTGAAGGGCGTCATGAAGGCCGCCGAAGCGGCCAGGCTGATGCCCATCATCAGCGGATAGGGGCTCAGGCCCAAGGTCTCCGCCGCCTGCAGCACCACCGGTGTCAGCAGCACCACCGCCGGCGCGCCGTCCAGCCCCTGGCTGAGCACGCTGGCCAGCACCACCAGCGAAGCCAGCACCGCATAGGGCCCCAGGGAGCCTGCGACGGAGGTCACCGAATCCGCCATCAACAGAGCGGCGCCGGTGCGCTCCATGGCGATGCCCACGGGCAATACCGCCGCCACCAGGAAGATGGCCCGCCATTCGATGGCGCGATAGGCTTCCTCCATAGTCAAGGCTCCGGAGAGCACCACCAGGGATGCGGCGGTGAAGGCGGCGACATGAATCGGCTGAATCCCCGCCACCACCAGCGCCACCATCAGCAGCAGGCCGCCGAGGGCGAAGGGAGCTTTGCTCGAACGGCGGGGCACCGGCTGCTGGGTCAAGACCACGAAGTCCGGATCCGCCGCCAGCTTGGCGATGCGCTCCCGCGGACCTTGGAGCAATAGGGCATCTCCCAGGTGCAAGGGAATATCCGCCAGATCCGAGTAGTTCAGCTGGCCGCCCCTCCACAGCACCAGCGCCAGCAGCCCTTGTTTGCGCCGGAAATCCAGCTCCCGCAGAGTCTTGCCCACCGCCGAGGAGCGCGGCGCCAGGGCGGCCTCCACCACTCCCACCGCCTCCGACTCGATCTCGGTGCCGGGCTCCGGCGCCTCGAGCTCCAACCGGCCCATCTCCAGCAGGTCGACGATGCGCAGCGGCTCGCCCGCCACCAGCAGCTGGTCACCGGCCAGAATGCGGTCCTCGGCGCCGGGGGCGGGCAGAGTCTCGCCACCGCGGATGATGCCGCCGATGGTGACCCCCGCCAGCTCGCTGAGACCGGTGTCTTCCAGCCGCTGGCCGGCGAGCTGGGAGGCCGCCGGCACGCGGATGGCGAAAAGCTTGTCCTGCAGCTGCTGCACCGCCGAGAAACCGGTTTCCCGAACATCGAAATCCGGCAGCCGGCGGAGCGTCTCGAGATGCTCTCGGGAGCCCAGGGCGAAGATCACGTCGCCGGCCTGGAGCACCTCGCCGGCGAGATTCTCCCGTCGGATTTCGCCGCCCCGACGCACCCCCACCACCACCAGCCCGAAGCGCTCGCGGAAGTCCAGATCCCGCAGGCTCCGGCCCACCAGCTCCGAGCCCTCCTCCAGCCGCGCCCGGATGCCGCCGAAGCCTCCGGAGACCGGCGGCAGATCCGCTGCCTCGGCGCGCTCCACCTCCACCCCCTGGACCCGCAGCAGCTCCTCCACATCGTCCCGGCTGCCCTGCACCAGCAGCAGATCACCGCCTTTGAGCCGGGTGGTGGCCGGCGGCGCCAGCTCCCGATGGTGGCCGCGGACGATGGACAGCACTTTGATCCCCAACGTCAGTCCCAGCCGCGACTCCTCCAAGGTGGTGCCGTCGAGGTGGGAGGATTGGGGGATGCGCAGGGAAAAGAGCCGGTTGTCCAGCTGGTAGAGGCGGCGCAGGTCGTCGATGCCGCCGCCGCGGCCGGCGTGGGGCGCGTGGCTGGGCAGCATGCGGCGGCCGATGGTGGCCATGAACAGGGTCCCGACCCCCAGCAGCACCAACCCCACCGGGGTGAAGTCGAAGAGTTGGAAGGGCTCCATCTCCCGCTCCCGCAGCAGCTCGCCGGCGAGGATGTTGGGAGGCGTGCCCACCAGGGTGGTGGTACCGCCGAGAATGGCACCGAAGGCCAGGGGCATAAACAGTCGAGACGGCGGCAGATTGGCCTTCTGGGCCACCGCCGCCACCGCCGGCATCAGCACCGCCGTAGCGGCGATATTGTTCATGAACGCCGACAACACGCCGGCGGCGATCATCAGGGTGACGATGAGGGGCACTTCCCGGCTCCCCACCAAAGCGTGGATGCGCCCGCCCATGAAGTCGGCGATCCCCGTCTTGAGCAGCGCGGCGCTGATGATGAACACCGAGAGCATGGTGATCACCGCCGGCGAGGCAAAGCCGGTAAAGGCGTCACCGGCCTCCAGGTAGCCGCCGAAGATCAGCACCACCAGGCCCAAAAAGGCGGTCAGGTCCACCGGGATCTTCTCGGTCAAGAAGAGGTAGACCATCCCCGCCAGCAGCGCGAACAGGAATGCGATTTCCATCTCTGGCCCTGGATCCTACCCCGGCGTCGCCGCCGCCGCCAGGGGTGCGCGCCGCCCCTGGCCGGAAATCCCACCCCTCGCCTTGCGGGGAGCATTGCTCGGAAGTCAAAGCCGGCTAAACTCGATTCAACGGGAAAACATTCTCGACCCATGGGAGGTACCGCTTGACCCAGCCCAACCCAGCCCTCGCCGACGACCTGGATCTGCTGTTGAAGGTGATGCCGCCGGGGATGCGCGCGACCCTCGAAACGGAGGCCGGACAGGATCTGCTCATCGAGGTGATCCTCGACCTAGGGCGCATTCCCGAGGCCCGTTTTCCAGAGCGGGTGGTGGACCTCAGCGGCGAGGCGGTGACCCGCCAGGACCTCGGCTACGTGGTGGAGCGGGTGGGCTCCTTCGGCAAAGACAACCGCGCCGGTATCGAGCGCACGCTGCACCGCATCTCCGCCATCCGCAACCGGGTGGGGGATGTCGTAGGGCTCACCTGCCGGGTGGGCCGGGCGGTGGTGGGGACGGTGGACATCGTTCGCGACGTCATCGAGGCCGGCCGCTCGATCCTGCTCCTGGGCCGTCCCGGGGTGGGCAAGACCACCCTGCTGCGGGAGGCGGCGCGGGTGCTGGCGGACGACCTCAACAAACGGGTGGTGGTGGTAGACACCTCCAACGAGATCGCCGGCGACGGCGACGTGCCCCACCCGGGCATCGGCCGCGCCCGGAGAATGCAGGTGCCGTCCCCGGATCGCCAGCACGCGGTGATGATCGAGGCGGTGGAAAACCACATGCCGGAGGTCATCGTCATCGACGAGATCGGCGCCGAAGCGGAGGCCCTGGCGGCCCGCACCATCGCCGAGCGCGGCGTCCAGCTCATCGCCACCGCCCACGGCAACAGCCTGGAGAACCTGCTGCAGAACCCCACCCTCTCGGATCTGGTGGGAGGCATCCACGCCGTCACCCTGTCGGACGAAGAGGCGCGCCGCCGCAGCACCCAGAAGACGGTATTGGAGCGCAAGGCGCCGCCCACCTTCGACATCGTCGTGGAGATCCAGGACCAGGATCAGCTGGCGGTGCACAAAGACGTGGCGGAGGTGGTAGACCGCATGCTGCGGGGCAACATCCTACGCCCCCAGGTGCGCACCCGCGGCGAGTCCGGCGACGTGGAGATCCAGGAGACCATGGCCGACGAAGCTCCCCTGCTGCAGATCCACGAGAACGGCGCCGTGCGCAAGCCCAAGCGGCTGCGCATCTTCCCCTACGCCGTGAGCCGCGGCAAATTGCAGCGGGCGGTGCGGGACCTCAAGGTGCCGGTGCGGCTGGTGGACCTGCTGCGGGAGGCGGATTTGATTCTCACCCTCAAGTCCCAGGAACGGCGCCAGCCCAACCGCCTCCGGGACGCCCAGATGCGCGGCGTGCGGCTGGCGGTGATCAAGAGCAACACGGTGAAGCAGATGGAGAACTTCCTGCGCGACGAATTCGACGTCCAGGACTTCGCCGTCGAGCACGAGGTGGCGCTGCAGCAGGCGGAGCGGGGCATCGCCGAGGTCATGGGCAGCGGCCACCCGGTGGAGCTACAGCCCCAGGACCCCAACCTCCGCCGCCTCCAGCACGAGATGGTCCACGACGCCGGCCTGGCCTCCGACAGCAAGGGCCGGGAGCCCTACCGGCGGGTGGTGATCTACCCGGATTGAGGGACCGGATCCCTCAACCGGTGTTGCGCATGCCGGCGGCGATGCCGTTGACGGTGGTGAGGAAGGCCTCGTGGGCCGCCGGCTCCGGCTGCGGGCCCCGCAGCCGCCGCAGCAGCTCCGCCTGCACCACGTTGATGGGGTCGACGTAGGGATTGCGCACCGCGATGGAGCGCCGCAGCACGGCGTTGTCGGCGAGCAGCTGGCCACCGCCACCCTCCGGCCCGGTGACCGCCAACAACCGCTCGGTGGTCTTGCTCAGGCGCTCCCGCAGCTCCTCGCCCAGGGGCCGCAGGTCCTCCGGCACCAAGAGCTGGTCGTAGTAGGCCGCAATCCCCGGCTCGGCCTTGGCCAGCACCATCTGAATCAAGTCGAGGGTCGAGCGGAAGAAGGTCCACTGGCGGTACATCTCCCGCAGCAGGGCCAGACCGTCCTCCCCCTCCAGCGCCGCCAACCCGTCGCCGGTGCCCAGCCACGAAGGCAGCAGCAGACGAGTCTGGGTCCAGGCGAAGACCCAGGGAATGGCCCGCAGGCTCTCCACCCCGCCCTGGCCGCCCCGGCGCCGGGCCGGGCGGCTGCCGATGTTGAGCTCTCCCAGCTCCACCTCCGGAGTGGCGGTGCGGAAGTAGCGCACGAAGCCCGGATGTTCCCGCACGATGCCGCGGTAGCCCTGACAGGCCTTGTCCGCCAGCCGGTCCATGGCCTGGCACCAGCGCTCCTCCGGCGGCCGCGGCGGCCGTAGGGTGGCCTCCAGGGTGGCGGAGGTGTAGACCTCCAGGGTGCGCAGGGCGATGCCCGGGAGGCCGAACTTGGCCTGAATCATCTCCCCCTGCTCGGTGACCCGCAGGCGCCCCGCCACCGAGCCCGGCGGCTGGCTCTGGATCGCCAGGTAGGTAGGACCGCCGCCGCGACCGACGGTGCCGCCGCGGCCGTGGAAGAGGGTCAGCTCCACTCCCGACTCCTCCGCCGCCTGCACCAGCGACTCCTGGCCCCGGTAGAGCGCCCAGGCCGCCGCCAGCCGGCCGGCGTCCTTGGCGGAATCGGAGTAGCCGATCATCACCTCCTGCCGGTCTCCGGCCTGGCGGCGGTACACCGGCAGCTCGAATAGCTGCCGCATCACGCCGCCGGCGGCCTCCAGATCGTCCAGGGTCTCGAAGAGGGGCACCACCCGCAGCGGCTCGCCCATCCCCGCCTCCCGCTGCAGCAGCTGCACCGCCAACACGTCGGAGGCGCTACGGGCCATGGAGATGACGTAAGCGCCGAGGACCTCGCGATCGATACCGGGGAGGGCCTGATAAGTCCTCCACACCTCCCGAGAGAGCTCGTCCTCCGGGTCATCCAACGGCCCCTCTGGAAAGAGCTTGCGCGGGATCAGCGGCCGCCGCCCTTCCAGCTGCTCCACCAGGAAGGCCAGCCGCCGTTCTTCGTCCCAGGAGCGGTAGGACCCCAGCCCCAGATGCTCCGTCACCCGGTCCAGCAGGTCGGTGTGGGCGCTGGCGTGCTGGCGAATGTCCAGGCGCACCAGGCTGAGGCCGAAGACCGCCAGGCGCCGCTGAATGTCCAGCAGCCGGCCGTCGGCGATCTCCTCCAAACCGGTTTCGATCAACGAGCGCCGG
Source organism: Acidobacteriota bacterium (assembly GCA_034211275.1). NCBI lineage: Bacteria > Pseudomonadati > Acidobacteriota > Acidobacteriota bacterium. The sequence goes on along the minus strand of JAXHTF010000038.1, from coordinate 32,633 downwards.
CACAGCTCCAGCGGCTCCGCCAGCTCGTCGCTGGTGTGGTAGATCGCTGGTTCGCCGGGCTCTTGGTCCCGAGCATCGAGCCCCGCCAGACGCCGGCCCATGGTCTCCCGAGTCGCCCGCAGCCGGTCCACCACCTGGCGCAACACCACCCGATAGGGCTCCCGCAGCTCCTCGTCCTTGTTCCAAAGATCCTTCGCCTTCGTCTCCAGCTCCGTCGAGCCGGAGCGCATGGAGAGCTCCACCCGCAAATCCTCCACCTCCTGGGCGAAGAGATCCGCCGCCTGCCAGCGGGCCAACCACACCGCTCGGCGGGTGACCTCGACGGTGACGTTGGGGTTGCCGTCCCGGTCGCCGCCCATCCAGGAGCCGAAGCGCACCGGCGCGGCGTCCCGCGGCAACGACTGGCCGGTGTGCTGCACCAGCGCCCGATCGAGCTCTCGCAGATAGTCCGGCACCGCGTCCCACAGGACCTGTTCGAAGGTCACCAAACCGCCCCGCACCTCGTCCTCCGGAGTCGGCCGGCGGTGGCGCACCTCGTCGGTCTGCCAGATGGCCAGGATCTCCCGATGCAGGCCTTCGGCGATCTCCTGACGCTCCCGCGGCGCCAGATCCGGCCGGTCCCCGTAGGCCAGCAGCTCGGCGATGTGCTGGAATTTGGCCAGCAGCGTGCGCCGCACCACCTCGGTAGGGTGGGCGGTGAGCACCAGCTCCACCTCCATGTCGCACACCTGCCGGTGCAGCTCCTGGGGGTCGACCCCGGCGGCGATGAGGCGGCCGAAGGCCTCGTCGCAGGAACCCCGCTGGGGACTGGCGTCGGGCTGGCGCTGATAGAACCGGCGCCGCCGCACCCGATGGTGTTGCTCGGCGATATTCGCCAAGGTCAGGAATTGGGCGAAGGCCCGGGCCACCGGTGCTGCAATGTCGAGGTCGAGGGCGGCGAGCACCTCCGTCAGCTCGTCGAAGCGCTCCGCCTCCCCCGCCCGCGCCGCCTTCGATAGAGCGCGGATTTTCTCCACCACCTCGAAGAGCTCCTCGCCCTCCTGGGATTTGAGGGTCTCCCCCAGCAGGCGGCCCAACAATCGGACGTCGTCCCGCAGGGGCTTGTGGGGATCCGGGGTGGAAACGGAGGACGAGGGAGAAGATTCGGTGGCGCTCATGAGCTCCTAGACACTGGCAGGATGGGAGTTGAAAGACGGAAACAAGGCTCCCGGTCCCGGGCCGGGCTCCTCGACGGCGGGTAGTGTCCTAGTTGGAATGGAGCGAGGACTCCGAGGCGCCCGCCGCAGGCAAGAGACGGAGTGGGAGAACGCGCGGAACTGTCTGAGCGAAGCGAGTTTTCCGCGCGCCGCTTCGACTCGACCGCCTGCGGTGGCCAGCAGCGCCGAGGCCTGAGCGAATTCCAACTAGGACACTACCCAGTAGCGCTTGGCTGTATTGTAGTAGCAGGCTTGGCCCGAGGCAGATGATGGTTCAGGAGACCGAGGAGCTCGGGAGATGAACGTCTCATCGTGCCCAGCGTTCGAGAAGGAGAGACAACTTGAATCTAGAGTGGATACGAGAACCCAAGGAGTGGCTGGTGGCCCTGAACCTGCCGCCGCTGGTCCAGGCGCTGCTCATCGTCGTGGCGGCGGTGGTGGTGGGCAAAATCCTGCAGTGGATCTTCACCCGCTGGCTGAAATCCCTGACCCGCCACACCACCACCCTCCTCGACGATCACATCGTCTCGACCCTCGAGCGCCCGGTCTTCGCCACCGCCACTCTTGTAGGGTTGATTCTGGCGACCTACCGGCTGCAACTGAAGGAGGCCGCCGAGCACTTCACCCTCGGCATCCTGGCGAGCTTGCTGGTCCTGGTCTGGCTGGTCACCGGCTTTCGCCTGGCGGGGCTCCTCCTCGACGCCCTGAGCCGCAACCGCCGTCGCTTCCCGGCGGTGGAAGAGCGCACCATCCCCCTCTTCAACACCCTCGCCAAAGTCTTCTTGGTAGGCGGCGCGGTGTGGGCCATCCTGATGATCTGGCGCATCGACGCCCGTCCCTGGCTGACCTCCGCGGGCATCGTCGGCATCGCCGTCGGCTTCGCCGCCAAGGACACCCTGGCCAACCTCTTCTCCGGCGTCTTCATCGTCGCCGATGCCCCCTACAAACTCGGCGACTTCGTAATCCTGGACAGCGGCGAGCGGGGCCGGGTGACCCAGGTGGGGCTGCGCAGCACGCGGCTGCTGACCCGCGACGACATCGAGATCATCATCCCCAACGCGGTCATCGCCAACGCCAAGATCATCAACGAGAGCGGCGGCCCATGGCTCAAGGAGCGCCTGCGCATCGCCGTCGGCGTCGCCTACGGCTCGGACCTCGACCAAGTCTGCGCCCTGCTCAAGGAAATCGCCCAGAACCATGACCACGTCTGCGCAACCCCCGAGCCCCGGGTGCGCTTTCGGTCCTTCGGCGATTCCGCCCTCAACCTCGAGCTGCTGTGCTGGATCGACGAACCGGTGCTCCGGGGCAGGATGCTCCACGAGCTCAACCTGGAGGTGTACAAAGGCTTCCAGCAGCACGGTGTGCAGATTCCCTTCCCCCAACGGGATGTGCATATTCACAACCCCACTCCCGCACCGGAAAAAGAAAATACTCTCCAAGGGGGCAATGACGCCGGTTGACGACTCCTAAAGAGGTAAGGCCCAAAGCCTGAATCCAAGATCACCGTCCCGCTATGGTCACTACGTCGGGACGGTTCTTTTTTTGCCCTCGAGAGGACAGCCCCGGAGCCGACCTCCGCAGCCGCGGTACAATCCTCCCCGGAGGAAATCGTCGATGCCCTTGTTCCAAAGCCGGCTTGCCCTGCTCTGCCTTCTCACCCTCGCCCTGACCGTGGCTGCTCCCGCAGCCTCGGCCAAGATCCGCGTCGAGGTCACCCAGGACGCCGAAGCACCCTACGGCGATTACGGCCTCTACCGCTGGAAAGAGCTGCCGAAGCTTCCCGCCGCGGCTCCCTCCCGGGCTCCCATCCTCGAGGCCAGGCTCCAGGCGGCGGTGGAAAAGGGCCTTCAGAATCGAGGTTTCCAAAAGGCCACCGAGGACCAGGAGGCGGATTTCCTGGTGCTGATCTTCGGGGCCATCGAAGACCGTTTGGACCTCAGCGGCGTGGACTACGAGCTGAGCCCCCGGGTGCATTGGGCCGACGACGAATCGCTGCGGTTTCAGCGCTCCTACAAAGAAGGCACGCTGGTGATCGACATTCTCGACGCCGCCAGCGGCGAGCTGGTCTGGAGCGGAGCCGCCCACGACGCCTCGGACAAGCCGGAGAAGTTGGTGGAGCGCATCGAGAAGGCGGTCGCGAAGATCCTGCGCAAATTCCCTCCCAAGTAGCCGACCTTCGAAGCCCGAGAGGCCGCCCGATGAGCGGCCTGGAGCGTCGGGTCCAATGATTGGGACGAACCCAGATCTATGGTAGAAAGCTTTCGATCCACCGGATGGTGCCATCCGGTCTCTACCCTCTACTCGCATCGTCCGGTGCGTCTTACCTTCCGCGAGCCAGCCCATGAGTCGTGAGAGCCCCCCATGCGTCCTGGAGAATTTGAACCGCCGCCCCCTGCCCAGGAGGCTTCCTGAGCGGCCCCAAGACCACGCCTATCCCACCCGCCGAAACGCCTTCGGCTGGTTCCTGGCGGCGGTGCTGCTGGTCTGGAGCCTCGGCGGCGTCAGCGCTCAGGAGCCTCCCCAAGAACCCCCGCAGCAAGGAGCGGAAGCCGGCGCTCCCGAGGACGACGGAGCCCCGGAGGAGACGGGATCGCAGCAGACTGGTTTGCAGGAGGGCGAGTCCGAAGGAATCAGCCCCGAGGAGGCCGAGCCGCCAGAGACCGAGCCACCAGAGACCGAGGCGCCAGAGACCGCCCCGCAGGCCGCGGCCCCACCACCGCTCCCAGCCCAATCCGCCATTGCCCAGAGGCCGGCCACCCCGCCGGCGGACCTGGCCACTCTGGTGGACGCCGACTTCACCCGCCACCTGCCCTGGCGCTTCCTCGGCCCCAGCGACGGCTCCAGCGACGGTGAAGGCCTCGACTTCGTCCACCTGGCCGTCGACCCCCGGCCGCCTTGGCGCCTCTACGCCGCCCGCCCCGACGGCGTCCCGCTCCGCCTGACCCCCGGGGCCCAATCCCCCTTCGGCAGCGCGTCCGCGGAGCGCTTCGTCACCGTGCCTCCGGCCCATCGCCTCATCCCCGATCCCCGGCGGGACGTCATCTATGCCACCGCCGGCCAGGGCACCCTTCTGCGCTTCGACGAGGGCAGTGGTCAGCTGCGGGTGGTCAGCGTGTGGCCCCGCCCCGAAGGCTTCGGCACCGGTCCGGTGGCCCGCTACCGCTTCGCCCGACACTTCCCGGTCTTCTTCTCCGCCCACGACCCCGACGCCCTCTTCGCCGCCGGCAACCTCCTCTTCACCTCCACCGACGGCGGCCAGAGCTGGGCGGCGGTCAGCCCGGACCTGACCCGCGCTTCCCGCAGCGGCGGCGACGGAACTCTGGTGACGGCGATGGAATCCCGAGTGGAAGCGGGGGTCTTCTGGACCGGCTCCAGCGATGGCCTGGTGCACGTCTCCCGCAACTTCGCCGCCAGCTGGCAGAACGTCACGCCACCGACCCTCCCCGCCGATGCCCGCATCACCGCCCTGGAAGCCCATCCCCGAGCCCCTGGCTACCTCTACCTGGCCGCGGTGGCACCGGGCGCCGACGCCCAGCCGTGGGTCTTTCGGACGCAGGATTACGGCGGCTCCTGGACCCGCATCATCCGCGGGATGGAAGGCGCCCCGATGGTCCACGCCCTGGCGGCGGACGACCAGCGCGCCGGCTTACTCTTCGCCGCCACCAACGGCGGCCTCTTCTTCTCCCTCGACGATGGCCGCCGCTGGCATCCCTGGCCCCAGCCCCAGGACGGCACAGCACCGGCGATCCTCGACCTCGAGCTCCACGGCGACGCCCTCCTCGCCGCGGTGGAAGGCCAGGGGCTGTGGATTCTGGACGAGTTGGGACCACTGCGGCAGCTGAACCCGGAAGTGGTCACCGATACCTTCCACCTCTTCACCCCCCGCCGGGCGATCCTCCGGGGGGCCGACGATCCCAACCGCGCCGCCGCCGGACCCGATCCCGGCCCCGCCGAGGGATTGGCCCTCTTTTACCACCTGGCGGAGCTTCCCCCGGGGACACCCCTCCGACTGGAAATCCTGGGCCCCGGCGGCGAGACCATCCGCACCTTCAGCACGGGCAGCGAGCCCGCCACACCCCACGCTTCCGCCCCTCCCACCGAGCCAGGCCTCAACCGCTTCGATTGGGATCTGCGCTATCCCCCCGCGGACGGCCTGGCGGCGGTCCAGGGGATGAATCTGTGGAGCGGCGGCCCGCGGGTCCTTCCCGGCCCGTATCTGGTCCGGCTGGCGGTGGGCGGGAACTCCACGACGGCGCAATTCCGCGTCGCCCAGGACCCCCGCAGCCTCGCCTCGCCGGAAGCTCTGACGGCGCGCCGAGACCTCCTCCTGCGCCTGCGGGACCAGCTCTCCCGCATCGCCACCCTGCGGGTCGAGATCCGCGAGCTGGCCCGCATCCTCGCCGCCGCCCCGCCGGTGGACACCGCCGCCCTGGGTGCCGAGGCGGCTTCCTTGGCGGCCCGCACCCGCGACCTGCGGCAGCGTCTGGAAGGCCTCGATCTGCTCCTCGGGCCGGCGGCTCTGGTGGGTCCCGAGGCCCAGCGTTCCGGCGGCCTCCTGGAGCAACTCTCCACCCTCGCGGCGCTGGTGGAGCTGAGCCTCGACCGGCCCACCGATCAACAGGCCGCGGTGCTCGACGAGCTGATGGCGGAAATCGACGCCGCCGAGAGCGGTCTGCGCCGCGCCCAACAGGAGGAGCTGCCGGCCCTCAACCAGGAGCGTCAGGGGCTTGGATTGGCGCAGCTGCTGCCGGCGGCAACGGTACAGCCAGCGGAGGCGGCGCAGCCAACGAGCTCCGACGGGCCTCCCGCGGCACCGGAAATCGACGAAGCCGACGAAGAACCCATCGAGAGCAATACACTGATAGAGAACGAAGATGTCGTCGACGACTCGACGCCGGAGCCCCCAACCGAAACCGAGCAGGATCCCACACCATGACCCAAAGCACCCTCCCCCGTGAATCCATCGCCGCCCAAGAGCAAACCGGCTGGGATCTCGGCGATCTGCTGCCGGAGCCCTCCGAGGAGGTGCTCAGCGCCGAGCTCGACGCTCTGCGGGCGGAAACCGAAGCCTTCGAAGCCCGCCGGAAGGAGCTCTCGCCGGAGATGGACCCGGCGGTCTTCCTCGACCTGCTGCAGCAGTACGAGCAGCTCCTCGAACACATGGTGCGAGTCGAAGCCTACGGCCTGCTGTGGTTCTCGGCGGACACCCAAAGCCCCGATGCCCTGACCTTCCGTAACCGAGTCGAGCAGCTCCTCACCGCCCTCAACAACCGCATCCTCTTCTTCATCCTATGGTGGAAAGAACTCTCGGACGAGCAGGCGGAACGACTGCTGCCAGGGGAGGATCAGGCGGATTACCGCTTCTACCTCCAGGACCGCCGTCGCTGGAAGCCGTTCATGCTCGACGAGGCCCGGGAGCAGCTCATCAACCTCAAAGACAGCGACGGCATCTCCGGCATGGTGACCCTCTACTCCATGCTCACCAACCGCCTGGAGTACCAGCTGGAGATCGACGGCGAGTCCCGGACCTTCACCCGCGACGGGCTGATGACCTACGCCTACTCCAGCGACCCCGACCAGCGCGCCGCCGCCTACCAGGAGCTCTATCGGGTCTACGCCGACGAAGTCCAGGTGCTGAGCCAGATCTACACCTACCGCGTGCGGGACTGGCACAACGAGCAGATCGGCCTGCGCGGCTTCTCCTCCCCCATCGCGGTGCGCAACACCCAGAACGACGTGCCGGACTCGGCGGTGGATCTGCTCCTCGACGTGGTGCGGGACAACCGCGGGCTCTTCCAGCGCTTCTTCCACCTCAAGGCCCGCTGGCTGGGGCCGGAGCAGTGGAATTCGGACCGCCTGCGGCGCTACGACATCTATGCGCCGCTGGAGCCCTCGGACCGGGAAATCCCATGGTCCGAAGCCACCTCGTTGGTGCTCGACACCTTCAAGAGCTTCGATCCGGTTCTCGAGCGCCAGGCGCGGCGGGTCTTCGAACAGCGGCACATCGACAGCGAGATCCGCAAGGGCAAGCGCGGCGGTGCCTTCTGCAGCACGGTCACTCCTGAGCTCACTCCTTGGGTGCTGGTCAACTACACCGGCCGCATCCGCGACGTGGCGGAGCTGGCCCACGAGCTCGGTCACGCGGTGCACAGCATGCTGGCGGAGGAGCACTCGCTGCTCACCCAGAACCCCAGCCTGCCGCTGGCGGAAACCGCCTCCGTCTTCGCCGAGATGCTGGTCACCGACCGCCTGCTGGCGCGGGAGAAGAACCCGGCGGTGCGCCGGGAGATGCTCGCCAAGACTCTCTCGGACATCTACGCCACGGTGCTGCGCCAGGCCTACTTCGTGCGCTTCGAGCTGGAGGCCCACCGCGCCATCCTCGAAGGCCGTCCGGTCTCCGAGCTCAACCGGCTGTACATGGAGAATCTGCAGGATCAGTTCGGCGACAGCGTGGAGCTCTCCGACGAGTTCCAATACGAGTGGATCAGCATCCCCCACATCTTCCACACCCCCTTCTACTGCTACGCCTACTCCTTCGGACAGCTCTTGGTGCTGGCCCTCTACCGCCGCTACCAGCAGGAAGGCGACGCCTTCAAGCCGTCCTACCTGCGGCTCCTCGCCCACGGCGGCTCGGCGCGGCCCCAGGAGATCATGCAGGAGGCCGGCTTCGACCTCACCGACCGCGCCTTCTGGCAACAGGGCTTCGAAGTCGTTCGGGAGCTGCTGGACGAGCTGGAGAGTCTCGAGGGCCAGGAATGACCGGGGAGCCGCGAAGACCTTGAGCCGCCTCCTGAGCCTCGAACGAGGCGCCCTCGTCACCGCCGTCGTCGGCGCCCTCCTCGGCCTGATGACCAGCGGTGGCTGTCACGTGGTGCCCCAAGGCCCCCCCGCCGGCGCCTGGCTCGCCCACGCCCTGGTCCTGGCCCTCGCCGCCGGCGCCGGCATCGTCGCCGCCCTGCGCCACCGCCAGATCGAAGAGCAACGCTGGGCCGCCGCCCACGAGCCCCACATCACCAAGGGCGAACGCGAGTACGCTCACCGCGAGGCGGAAAGCCAACGGCGCTTCTCCGCCACCGTCCTCCTCCTCGCCCCCCTCGGCGTCGGCTACTGGCTGGCCTACGTCTTCGAATCCCCCAACGCCCTCACCGCCGCCGACTTCCTCCTCGTCACACCCACCGCGGGGTTCTTTCTAGGTTTCTTCTTCGGAAGGAAAAAGTGGCCGGCGGACTTGCCGGAGGGGTAGGTCTCTCAGAGAGCCTACACCCCTTGAGGCCCCTTCCCCTAGTTGGGATACCCCTCGAAAAACCCCCAAGCCACCTCCGCCGCATCGAATCCGGCAAGAGCCGAGTTCTCTTCGCCCTCCAACTTGCGAGTAAAACGCTCACCGGGCCATTGGTGGGGCCAGCCTTCGAGGGTGTAGAGCTCTACCGGGGCGCAGGCGGGGCCTTGGTTCCAAACACGGTGGTGGACGGTGCCTTGGCGTTGTTCTTCGGTAGCGGGGTCGGGCTCGCAGCCGTTGGCTTGAGCCCAGCGTTCGAGGCCCTCCTCCACCGGCACGGTGATGCCGTCGTCACGGCCAGAGAAGGGGACGCGGTCGTCGGCGAGGCCGTGGAAGGCGATGAGGGGGACTGGGTGCTCCGGCGGCTCGATGCGGAAGAGCTCGCCGTCGGGGTCTCGGGCGCCACCCCTGATACCACCGGTGGCGCCGGCGGAGACTCCGGCGGCGGCGAGGCGGGAGGGATGTCGGGAGGCGTAGAGGTAGGTGAGCATGGCACCGTTGGACTCACCGATCATGTAGATCCGCTGCGGATCCACCGCCAGGCGGTCGCTGAGCCGCTGGATCATTTGGTCGAGGAAGCCGACGTCGTCGATACCCAAGCGAAGCGCCTTGCCGCAGCAGAAGCCGGCGTTCCAATGCTGGAAGAGCCCCCGAAGGCCAATGCCGTCAGGGTAGGCGACGAGGAAGCCCTCACGGTCCGCCAGCTCGGAGAAGCCGGTCTTTTCCTCCATGCCGCGACCGGTGTTGAAGGCTCCGTGGACCACCACCACCAGGGGCCAGCGCTCGCTGCCGGTGTAGCCCGAGGGGATGTGTACGCGGTAGGTCCGGCGGCGCTCGTCGAGCTCAGTTCGAAGAGTCTCTTGGTAGCTGCCAGAGGCCGGAGCTCCTACGGTCGGATCCGGCAAATTGGGAGCGGAGCCCTTGCCGCAGCTTGTCGTCACCAGAGGGAGCGTCATCAGCAGACAGGTCAGCCATAGGCTCGCTCGAAGCCCCGTCCCTCGGGATTGGGTTCGCCAGCCGCAGCGCCGCGGCGCCTCGTCTCCCCGGACGCTTGGGGACTGCCAATCCTCAACCCTCATCTCAGTCCCCTGCCGACATCCTGTGCCATCCCATCGACTCATCTTCGCGCTCTCCATTCGTCCTGCTTCACTCCAGCGCCTCTCCCGCCCGCTGGGCGATCCAGGGATATCCCCGCGCTTCCGCATCTTCCCGCACCGCGCGCAGGCGGGCACGCCCCGCCGCCGCCAGATCGGCTTGTAGCTCCATCTCCCCCAACGCCAGGCGGACTTCCAGCGACGGCCCGGTGGCCGCGGTGGTCACGGTCTCCGCCAGGAGCTGCTGGAGGATCCGCACCGCCCGCCGGGGGTCGCCCTCCGCCGCCACCAAGCGAGCGTCGGCGAGGGCCACCTCCAGGTGCAGAGGAGCGGGGCTGTCCGGCCCCAGGCTGGCGGCGGCGGCGCTGAGCACGGTGCGCGCCTCCGCCAGGTCCGCCAGGGCCATCAGGCAACGGGCTCGTAGCACCCGGGCGGCCAACAGGCCGTCGGGCACCGCCAGCTCCTGGAAACGCTCGATCAGGCCGGCGGCCACCGCCTGTGCCGCCGCCGCCCGCCCGGCGGCGAGATCCAACGCCGCCAGGGCTAGCCGGGTTTCCGCTATGTGCTCCTCGTCCTCGAGATCCCGATAGATCGCCAGGGCTGCCTCGTGATGCCCCCGGGCCGCCGCGGTGTTGCCGCCCAAGAGCTCGAGCTCTGCCAAACCTCCGTGGGCCCGCGCCGCCAGGTCCGCCAGATCCCCTGCGGAAGCGAGCTCGAGGACTCGGCCGAGGGCGCGCTGCGCCGGCACGAAGCGCTCCCGGGCCGAGAGCACCGTCGCCAGCTCCAGCTGCAACGCCGCTTCCAAGGCTGGATTCTGCGCCAGCTCCGGGACCGCCAGAGCCTCCCGCAGGGCCCCTTCTGCACCGCGCAGGTCGCCACCGCGACGCAGCAGGCCGCCGCGGGCTCGCTGCACCTCCACCGTGCCGAGAACGTCCCCCAACTCCTCGCGCAGCTCCAAGGCCTCCTGGTAGCTCTCCGCCGCCCGCTCCGGCTGCTCCAGCTGCTCCAAGGCTCGCCCCCGCTGCAACAGCACCTCCGCCACCGCCGGAAGATCCCCGGTCCGGCGCAGGGTGTTCTTGGCGGTCTGGAAGAGCTCCTCCGCGCCGGGGGCGTCGAGGCGGAAGGTGGCCGCCAGAGCCCCCGCCAGAGCCGCGCGGCCCTGCCCCCGAGGGTCGTCCAAATCCCGGTAGAGGCGCCGGACCAGGGTGATGTTCTGGTCCGCTTCCTCCAGGCGGCCTTGATGGAGAGCGGCTTCCGCCAGCGCCAGGTAGGCCGCCCCCTGCCAGGTGAGAGCACCGCGAGCCCGCGCCTCGGTGAGGGCCGCCGCCGCGTGGCGGCCCTGGGCCTCGGCGTCTTCCCGCAGCCGAGCCAGAGCGGAGGCCGCCAGGTCCACCCGGGGGTCGTTGCGGTCCGGCACCGGAAGTGCCTGGAGCTCCTGGACGACCAACGCCGCACCCTCCGCATCCTCCGCCTGCAGGCGCAGCCGAAGCTCGTCCAGGGCCAGCTGGAGGTCCCGTGGGCGCTCCTGCCGCAGCTGGCGATAGAGATTCGCCGCCGACGCCGGCGGACCGGACCAACGGGCCTTCTCGGCGGTGGTGCGTAGGCGCCAGCGCCGGGGCAAGTCCTGACCGCGAGCCAGCGCCTTGTCCGCCAGCTCGCCGCTGCGCCGCCGATAGCCCAGCTGCCCCCAGGCCTCGGCCAGGGCCCGCTGCACCTCCGCCGAGTCCGGGGCTGCCGCCGACGCCAGCAGCAGATGGGCCCGGGCCGATCCCGGATCGCCACGGTCGAGATCGTCCAGACCCTTGGTGTAGGGCTCGAGGGCGGTGAAGGAGCTGGGCGTCAGAGCGGCACCCCCGTCGGTGGGTGGCGCGCCTTCCAGGATGGTACCGGACTCCGCCGCCACCGCCGCGGTCAGCCGCCGCACAACCCCTGCCAGATCGCCGCCGTCACCCCGGGCGCCGGTCCCAGTCCCAACATCCGAGCGTTCCTCCGCCGCCGCCAGCGACCGGCCGGTGGCGTCCAGCAGCTCGAGCCGGAGGACCCTCGCCGAGGGGTCTTCGGTAGCCCTGCCGTAGGTTCCCACCAGCAGGCGGCCGACCCCCAAGTTGCGAGCGGTGGAGGCCAGGTCCTGGCCCGGCCCCCAGCTGTCCCGACCGAGCTCGCCGGCGACCCGCGCCACCTCGGCGCCAGAGACCACCCGCGGAACGCCGGAAGCCTCCAGCTCCGCCGCGGCCATGCGCGCCAACGCCGTGGACAGCCAGTCCCGGGGAGCACCGGGGGCGAGGGCTTGCCACGGCAGAACCGCCACCACCGCCGGATCCTCCGCCGAGGGCGGCGGCGCCACCGTCGGAGCCGGTTCCCGCTGCCACCACCACCAGCCCAGCGCCGCCAGCACTACCACCAGGCTCAAGCCCAGGGCCAGACGCCGCAGGAAGCGGCGACGGGATTGCACCTCCGGATCCAGGCTGCGGAAGGGGCGACGGCGGATGTAAGCCGGCGCCCGGGCCGGAGCCGCCACGGGCTGCGGGGCAGCTGCCGTGGACTGTGGGGCGGCCGCGGGCTGCGAGGCTGCTGGGGCCTGCACGGCTGACGGGGATGGCGGAGCGACCGCAGTTTCTGGAGCCTCTGGAAACTCTGAAGCCTCGGGGAGCTCTGGAGCCTCGGGAGGCTCAGGAGGCTGGGGAAGCTCTGTAGTCTTCGGGGCCTGGGGAACGGCCGGGGCCCGCGGAGGAACCACCGGCGCCGGGGCCTCGGGAGCCCGGCGGCGAATGGTGAAGAGCTTGGCGCAGTGGCCGCAGCGCAGCCGCAGCCGCTGTGGCCCGCCTCCCGCCGGTACCCGGTCCCCCACCGAAGGCGGGACGGCACAGCGCAGCCGGCGCCGGCAGCGCGGGCAATCGATCTGGATCCATGAAGTCATGATGGGAGGGCTGATAGCGATAGCGAAAACGGGCCCGGCACCTCGGGCCCTAGGCGATCAGAGCTGGGGATGGCGCCGGTGGAAGCCGCTGGCGTGTTGGTAGGCCATGGCCAGCAGCAAGAGCTTTTCCTCGCCGAAGAGCTTGCCGCAGAAGGTGATGCTGGTGGGCCGGCCGTCGCCGCGGAAGCCGTTGGGCAAAGTCACCGCCGGATGGCCCGTGAGGTTGGTGAGGAGGAGATTGTCGCTGAAGGAGGGCGCCACGTAGACGTCCACGCCCTGCAGAGCGGCATCCAGCTGGGCCATGGCCAGCGTGCGCACACGGTTGGCCTGAACGTACTCCACCGCCGGAATGGTGCGGGCCATGCGGAAGAAGTTGGGCCAGGCCACCGCTACCTGGCGCACCAGCTCGTCGTCCCGATTGCTGCGGGTGAGGGCGTCGAAGGCCGCCGCCGCCTCGGCGTTGAGGATCAGGGAAAGAGCGTTGATGGGTAGCGAGGGTAGCTCCAGGGGCACCAGCTCGAAACCCAGGGCGCGCAGAGTGTCGAGGGTGCGAAGCTCGAAGCGCCGCGCCTCCTCCGCCTCCGCCGCCTGCTCCGGCGTCTCCGCTCCCTCGGTGGGATCGCTTTCGAATTCGCTCTTCAGGTACCCCACCCGCAGATTGCGGAACTCGCGCCGGGAATCCCAGGCGAAAGAGCGGTCCACCACCGACGGATCGCTCTCCCCAGGGCCGGGGAGCTCCGCTGGCAGCGTCCCGTGGATGGCCTCCAGCACCAGGGCGCAATCCTCGACGCTGCGGCAGATGGGGCCCAGCTTGTCCATGCTCCAGGACAGGGCCATGGCGCCGTCGCGGCTGATGCGGCCGAAGGTCGGGCGCAGGCCGGTGGCGCCACAGCGGGTGGACGGGGAAACGATGGAGCCCCAGGTCTCGCTGCCGATGCTGAAAGCCACCAGGCCGCCGGCGGTGGCGGAGGCGGAGCCGGCGGAGGAACCGCTGGAGCCCTCCTCCAGATTCCACGGATTGCGGGTCTTGCCGCCGTACCAAACGTCGCCCCAAGCGAGAGCGCCGAGGGTGAGCTTGGCCACCAGCACCGCCCCCGCCGCATCCAGCCGCCGCACCACCGCCGCGTCGTGCTCCAGGCGCTGCTGACGGAAGGGGGTGGCGCCCCAGGTGGTGGGATAGCCGGAGACGGAGAGCAGGTCCTTGGCACCCCAGGGAATACCGTGGAGGGGACCCCGGTAGCGTCCGGCGCGAATCTCCGCGTCGGCGCGGCGGGCTTGCTCCAGGGCACGCTCCTCGGTGAGGGTGATGACGCATTCGAGCTTCGGCCCGAGCCGCTTCAGCCGGTCGAGATAGAGGCCGGTGAGGCGCTCCGAGGTGATCTCGCCGCCGCGCACCAGCTCCGCCAGCCGATGCACCGGCAGGAAAGCCAGCTCCTCCTCGGAGCCGGCGTCGACCTCGAAGCCATCCTGGCGGGAGGGCTCGGACGCCACCGGCGGCCGGCTCTCGTCCACTTCCATTCTCGGCAAGAGCGGATCGAAGACCAGCGCCGGGCTCACCGAGTTGGGCAACTCCACTTGCCGCAGGGCCCGATAGTCTTCGCTCAGGTCCCGCACTCCCTCGAGCATCAGTTCCCGTTCCTCGTCGGTGAATTCCACCCCCGCTATGCGCTCCGCCGCCGCCAGCGTCTCCAGCGTCACCTCCCCACCGCCGGCCGCTTCCGCTGCTCGGGCGAGCACCGGCGCTCCGGCACCCAGGGCCGCCAGAAAGGCCAAGAAGGTTCGGCGGCTGGGGTCCTTGGACCGAAGGTCTCCGCTCATCTCTGGGAGCGTCTCCGAGGACGGCGCTTCGGGAATTTGCTGCGGATCGGGGGACGGCGGGCGATGGTGCATCGAGCTCCTCCAGGTGGTTTCCGACGTCCCATTGTACTCATCCCTTTCTTCCGCCTTGAAACATTTCCAGCCCCAGGAGCGTGTTGTAGGGCAGGTAGCGCTACACCGAAGGAAAAAGACACCAAGACTCGACCGAATGAATCCGAGACCCCATGAGGAGACCCTGACCATGACCCGTTCCAAGTTCGCCGCCGGCATCGCCGCACTGCTCTTCGCCTTCGCCATCGCCCTGGCCCCCGCCGCCCAAGCTTCCGACCTGTGGTTCCACGTCACCGTCCACGAGGGCGAGGACAACGCCAACATCTCCGTCAATCTCCCTCTGAGCCTGGTGGAGTCCGCCCTGACGATGATCCAGGTGGACGAGTACCAGGACGGCAAGATCCAGCTCGAAGACACCGAGATCTCCGCCGCGCAGCTGCGCCAGATGTGGCAGGAGCTGGAAGCCTCCCCCAACGTCGACTTCGTCACCATAGACTCCGACGACGAGTCCATGCGGGTGTTCAAGGAAGACGGCTACCTGGTGGTGCGTGGTGAGGCCAAGACCGACAACGGCTCCGACATCCACGTGCGGGTGCCCTCGGCGGTGGTCGCCGCCCTGCTCGACGGCGTCGAGGACAACCAGCTGAACATCGCCGCCGCCCTGCGCGCCCTGGCCGCCCAAGGCGAGGGCGAGCTGGCCACCATCACCGAGGACGATACCCGCGTGCGGGTGTGGATCGACCAACGTCCCGAGGGCCGCTGAAGAGTCCCTGGGAGCCTTTAGGAGTCCATCATGCAAAAAGCCCTGCGCCTCTTCCTCATCGTCTTCGCCGCCGGCATGCTGCTCATCGCCAGCACCGGAGTGGCCGTCGCCGCCACCGTGGCCACCAGCGTCGCCACCGACGGATTGGTCGTCCTCCGAGTCCATGAGAAGGGCCCCGACGGCGTCCACTTCACCGCCCCCATCCCCGCCTCCCTGGTGGGTCTGGGAGCCTCCTTCGCCCACGAGGCCGTCGGCGAGGATCTGGACCAGGCGCGGCGGCAGCTGGAGCCCTACCGGGACACGCTGCACGAGGCCTTGGCAGGCCTCGAGGACGCCGGCGACGTGACCTTGGTCACCGTCGAGGACGGCACCGACCACGTCCAGATCGCCAAGCGCGGTCGCAACCTGGTCATCGACGTCGACTCCGACGACGCTGAGATCCACGTCACCGTCCCCCTGCCGCTGGTACGCCAAGTGGTAGAATCAGTCCTCGGCTGACACTGGCTTCGCCGGCTACCATTCAATCTCAGCGCTCTCGTAGACTCGAAGCCCGCTGCCGGTACGCCGGGGCGGGCTGTCGAGCGTTCAGTCTTCCGCTTCTCGCGGCCCCGATAGCTAAAACCTAAAGACCCAGTGCCAAGTTCCAGTGCCGAGATACTGGCCCGTTCATCACCGTTGGAGACCGTCCCATGACCACACGCGGCAAGGTTCTACTCTTCGTCTTCCTCCTGCTCATCGTCGTCGGCATCGGCCTCGTCATCCTGGGCTTCAGCCTCGGCGGCATGGGCGGTGGCAAGGTTCCCACCAAGACCATCCTCGAAGCGGACTTCGAGCAGGGGGTGGCGGAGTTCATCCCCGCCGATCCTCTGGCTCAGCTCCTGCACGAGAATGAGCCGGTGGTGCTGGACCTGGTCCAGGCCCTGCAGCGGGGCGCCGAGGACGACCGCGTGGTAGGCCTGGTGGCTCATATCGGCGCCTCCGGCATGGGCATGGCCCGGGTCCAGGAGCTGCGCTCGGCGGTGCGCGCCTTCGGCGACGCCGGCAAGCCCACCATCGCCTGGTCCGAGACCTTCGGAGAATTCTCCGCCGCCAACAACGCCTACTATCTGGCCACCGGCTTCGACCAGATCTACCTCCAGCCCTCCGGCGACATCGGCCTCACCGGCTTGATCGCCGAAAGCCCCTTCCTCCGCGGCACCCTGGACAAGCTCGGCGTACAGCCGCGCATGGACCACCGCTACGAGTACAAGAACGCCATGAACACCTTTACCGAGGAACAGCTCACCGAGCCGCATCGGGAAGCCATGCAGGCGCTGCTGGACTCGTGGTTCGATCAGATGGTGGAAGGCATCGCCGAAGCCCGAGAGATGAGCCCGGAGGAAGTCCGGCAACTGGTGGACCGCGGTCCCTTCCTGGGGCAGGAGGCGATGACCGCGGGGCTGGTGGACGGCCTGGCCTACCGGGACGAGGTCTACGCCAACATGCGCCAGCAGCTCGGAGACGACGCCGAGCTCCTCTACCTCACCGCCTACCTGAAGCGCGCCGGGCGTCCCAACGACGACGGCGAGGTGGTGGCATTGATCTACGGCGTCGGCGCAGTGGCCCGAGGGGAGAGCCAGCTCGACCCCATCACCGGCGGCATGACCATGGGCTCCGACGCCGTCTCCCGAGCCTTCCGGCAAGCCATCGACGACGAGGACGTCAAGGCCATCCTGTTCCGGGTGGACAGCCCCGGCGGCTCCTATGTCGCCTCCGACACCATCTGGCGGGAAACCGTGCGGGCCAAGCAGGCGGGCAAGCCGGTAATCGTCTCCATGGGCGATCTGGCGGGCTCCGGCGGCTATTTCGTCGCCATGCACGCGGACAAGATCGTCGCCCAGCCGGGAACCATTACCGGCTCCATCGGCGTCCTCGGCGGCAAGCTCATCACCCGCGATATGTGGAATAAGATCGGCATGACCTTCGATTCGGTGCAGACCAGCACCAACGCCTCCATGTTCAGCTCCCAACAGGATTATTCGGAGAGCGAGTACGCCCGCTTCCAGGCCTGGCTGGACCGCGTCTACGAGGATTTCACCGGCAAGGTGGCGGACGGCCGGGGCATGCCCCTGGAGAGCGTTCAAGAGGTCGCCAAGGGCCGCATCTGGACCGGTGAGGACGCCCTCCAGCGCGGCCTCGTGGACGACCTCGGTGGCTTCCCCGAAGCCCTCGCCCTGGCCCGCGAGGCGGCGGGGCTCACCGCCGACCAGGCCGTGCACCTGAAGCGCTATCCCCAGCCCGGATCGCCCTTCGAGCAACTCTTCGCCGATCCCCCTAGCAGCAGCGAGGAAAAGGCCGCCGTGACCACCGCGGTACGGGCCTTGGAAACCCTCCAGCCGCTGGCTCGGGCCGCCCAGCAGGTGGGCTTGTTGGAGTCCCCGCGAAGCGAGCTGGCCATGCCCCTCACCCCGGCCTTTCGCTGAGCCTCGGCTCGGCGGTGGCCCGCCATGGTTGCGTTGGCGGGAATAGAGAGGGTAGATTGCGCGCCATGGATCACTTCAATCGGTTGGGAAAAGCCATCAAGTGGCTACGGGAGGATGCCGAGCTGCGTCAGAACGAGGTGGCCGGCAAGGCTGGGATCACCAAGGCGATGATCAGCTCCTACGAGAGCGGGCGCTCGCTGCCCACCGTCGCGACCTTGGACAAGATCCTCGGTGCCCTCGGAGCCGACCTTTTCGCCCTCTGCAACGCCCTCGAGCTGGTCAACGGCCGGCAACCTCAACGCCAGCCCATGGCCCAACCCTCCAGCGCCTTGGAAGCTCTGGCTTTGGGGGATATGAGCCCGGGCGAGATGGAGGCCTTCGAGCTCATCGTCGGCGGCTTCCGCCGTTGGCTGCTGCACCTGCGAGAGTCTGCGAGCCAGATCCGACGCTAGGAAGACTCCGGGAACTGGCGGTTCGCGGAGTCGCGGTAGGCCGTGGAGATGAGCTGAGGAGCCGGAGGGTCGAAAGGCCCGACGGCGGCCAGCAGCAGGGCGCGAAGAATCAGAGCTGGGCCATTCAGAGCTGGGCTATTAGAGATGAGCCCGAGCCATGTCGGCGATCTGCCGGCCGATGGCGATGGAGGCGGTAGCCGCCGGTGACGGCGCGTTGAGCACGTGTACCTGGCCTTCCCCCTCCACCAGATGGAAATCATCCAGCAGTCGTCCCCGACGATCCAGCGCCTGGGCTCGAACTCCCGCCCCGCCCGGTCGGAGGTCCGCAGCCTCGAGCTCCGGCACCAGGCGGCGCAGGGCACGGGCGAAGGCGCGTCGGCTCAGGGAGCGGTAGACCTCCCCGGCACCGGTGCGCCAATAGCGGCGGGCGAGGCGTAGGAACCCCGGATAGGTCAGGGTGCCGGCGAGCTCTCCGAGGTGCACCTGGCTCCAGGAGTAGCCCGCCCGGCGCAGCGCCAGCACGGCGTTGGGACCGGCCTCGATGGCCCCGTCGATGCGGCGGGTGAAGTGCACACCGAGAAACGGGAAGCGGGGGTCCGGCACCGGATAGATGAGGTTGCGCACCAGGTGCCGGCGGTTCTCCACCAGCTCGTGGTACTCACCCCGGAACGGCACGATGCGCAGGCCCGGGTCGAGCCCACAAAGCCTCGCCAGGCGGTCGCTCCACAGTCCCGCACAACCCACTAGCAGCCGGCACGCCACCTCTCCGGAGGAAGTCGTCACCACCTGCTCGCCACCCCGGCGAACAACCCCGGTGACGGCGGTGCCGGTGCGCACCTCCCCATTTCCCGCCTGTACCTGGCGGGCGAAGGCCCGGCAGACGGCGCGATAGTCCACGATGCCGGTCTGGGGCACCCACAGGCCGTCGACGCCGCGGGTGGCGGGCTCCAGCTCCTCGATTTCCCGAGGCCCCAGGCGGCGCATGCCGTCGAGGCCGTTGGCCCGCCCCCGGCGCTCCAGCTCGTCGAGCCTCGGCACCTCGTCCTGGTGGGTCGCCACCACCACCTTGCCGCAGCGCTCGTGGGGAATCTCGTGACGCTCGCAGAAGTCGTAAAGGGCATCGCGCCCGGCGGTGCAGGTGCGGGCCTTGAGGGATCCGGGAGCGTAGTACAGACCGGAGTGGATGACGCCGCTGTTGTGACCAGTCTGGTGAGCCGCCAGCCGCGACTCCTTCTCCAACACCACCACAGAGCGAGCGCCCCCAGCACCACCGCCACCAGCGCCTCCGCCAGCCAGGGCCATGGCGGTGGCCAGCCCGACAATGCCGCCGCCCACCACCGCCACATCGAAGCGCGGCGTGGCGCCGGCGCTGCCCCCGGAAGTACTCATTCTTGTTTCAGCACCTGGGTGGGTTCCACCTGGGTCGCCCGCCAGGCCGGTCCTAGAATGCCGACGATCCCCACCGCCACCAAACAGGCCAGGGCGATGGCCAAAACCTCCACCCCCACGGCTCCGCCCTCCGTCTTGACCCCCGGCAGCAAATCTCGGGAATCGAGGATCAACGACGCCGTCAGTCCCAGGAACGCCCCGGTACCGAGGATCAGCAGGCCCCGGCGCAACACCATCCAAAGAATCCGCCCGGTGGAAGCGCCGAGGGCGATGCGGGTGCCGAACTCCCGGACCCGCTGGCGCACGGAGTAAGCGAGGACGCCGTACAGGCCGACGGCGATGACCACCGCGGCGATGATCCCGAAGAGGGTCATGAGATTGGCCAGGAAGAGCTCCTCCGAGGCGATGTAGGCGAGGTGCTCGCGCATGGTCTTGACGTTGTAAACTGGGATGTTGGAATTGAACTCCTCCACCGCGTCCCGCACCACCCCGGCCAGCTCTCCGGGATCTCCCTCGGAGCGCACCAAGAGGGTGGGAGAGCGCACCTCATCCTGCAGCAGCGGCATGTAGACATCGTAGTCCGGGCCCTTCAGCAGGTCCTTGAGACTGCGATTGGCGGTGGTCTGGGCAACCCCCACCACGGTCAACCACGGATGCTCCGTATTGTCCGGCAATCCGCGCCGCAGGCGCTTGCCCAGGGGGCTCTCCCCGGGCCAGATCAGATCCGCCAACAACTTGCTGATGATGACCACCCGTGGGCTGTTGGGATCGTCCCGGTTGGAGAATTCCCGTCCTTCCAGCAGCGGAATCCCGATGGCCTGCAAATATCCGGGGCTGACGCTCTGGCGATAGACCCGCATGCTCGCCCCTTCGGTGGATTCCTCCAGGCGATCTTCGAAGGTGATGTCCGTGTAGAGCCTCACCTGGGGCGGCGCGTGGGGCCCCACCAGACCCACCGACCGGACCCCCGGCTGCTGCTCCACGAAGTCCACCAACTCCAGCTGATCGGCGTGCAGAGCTGACAGCTCCTGGTACCGGCTGTCCTGAAGATCGATCTTCATGGTCAGCAGGTGCTCCTGGTCCATCCCCAGGTCTCCCTCGATCAGCGTCAGGGAGCTCTTCACCGTCGAAACGGCGCTGATCATCACCACCGAAGCCAGCGCCACCTCCACCACCACCAGGATGTCCAGGAAGGTGCGGAAGCGCTTGCTACCGCTGACCACCGCCCCCTGCTTGAGGAAGCGCCAGAGGTCCGACCACAGGGTCTGCACCGCCGGGCCGAGGCCGATGAACACCGCGGTCACCAGCACCAAGGCGGTGGCGACGGCATAGACGCGGAAGTCGACGAGCTGGAAATCGAAGCTCGCCGGCGGCACCTCCCCGGAACGCAGCAACGGCCCCGTGAGGCGGGATAGGGAGAGTCCCAGGAACCCTCCGATGGAAGCCAGCAACAGACTCTCCAAAGCCTGCTCCAAGAGCAATCGCCGGCGGCCCGCTCCCAGGGCGCTGCGCACCGCCACCTCCTGGCGGCGAACGGTGCCGCGGGTGATCATCAAGCTGATGATGTTGAAGTAGCAGAGCACCAGGAAGACGCCGGAGAAGAGCAGGGTCTTCCACAGCTGATCTTCGATGTGAACGTAGTAGAGCTCCCGCTGATCGAAGACCGAGACTCGATAGCCCTTGTTGGTGACGGGATGGCGGTTCTCCAGCTCCTCGGCGACGCTGTTCATCGCCTCGGCGGCCTGGGCCTGGGTCACCCCGGGCTTGAGCCGACCCATGGTCAGATGCCAGTGGATGCTGCGATCCTGGAGATGGTTCTCGCCGACGAAATGCGGCGCCATGGCCATGGGCAGCCAGATGTCGATGTGATCCCACCAGATGCCCTTGTACACCGGATCCAGGACTCCGATGACGGTGTGGGGCAAGCCGTTGAGATCGAGGGTCTCGCCGATGACCGCCTCGTCAGCGTCGAAGCGCCTTTGCCACAGGCTGTGGCTGATCACCACCACCGGATGGCTCTTTTCGGTGAGGTCTTCCTCGGCTTCGAAGGAGCGGCCGGCGACGGTCCCCACACCGAGCATGGGGAAGTAATTCCACGAAACGAACTCCGCCTCCAGATGCTCCGCCCGATCGGCGCCGGTCCAGGTCACCGGGCGAGCGTCGGAGACGGCGGCCATCTCGCTGAACACCGAGTTGAGCCGCTGCCAATCCTTGAAGTCGGGGTAGGAGACGGAGAGCCGGAAGGCGTTGCGGGCGGGCTGGGCGGAGACCACCATCACCAGCTCGTCCGAGTCCTTGAACGGCAGCGGATTGAACAGGGTGTTGACCACCAGGCTGGAGCTGGCGACCGTGGCCCCCAACCCCAGGGTCAGGGTCAGGATGATGACCAGGGCGAACCCGGGTCGACGCCAATGGGAGCGGATGACGAAACGGATGAAGGAGTAGAGATCAGAGAACACGTTGATTTCAGCGCAGTTTCTGCCGCCCGAGAAAGTCAGCGGTCAGCGTACCCGGTCTTCGGAGGAGCAGCCCTCGAAGAAGAAGTCTTCGGATACCCGGATTTTGGCCCGGCGATTTCAGAGATATCATTTTAGCTAACTCTTTGGCAAACACAATGCCCGCGAAGACAAAGATCATCCCGAAGACGTAAAAATCATCGAATTCCGTCAGTCCACCAGGACCAGGCGGTAAATCTCACCGAAGACGGGATGAAGATCGGCCTCCTTTCCTTCTTCCAGCTCTCGGGCCACCCAGGCCAGCGGATCTTGGTGGAGATTCCCCGCGGAAAGCGGTGGCATCTCCGGCCAGCGCACCGTCAACTGATTGATTCCAGACCGAATCATAGCCGCTGGCAGCTCCACTGCCCAGCTCCGCCAACGGGGGCCGGCCTGTAGACGAGCGATGGGCTGCTCTCCCAGAAACACCTGGATCTCCCCTTCTCGAGGTTCTCCCAACACCGCCGGCAGGCGGGCGGTGATCTGGCATCGGCGGGCGCCCGTTCCACCGGCGTCCCCGCCCCCGACCCAGCCGAAGCGGCTCCGGGGCCAGGAAGCACGGTAAAGCCCCTGGGCGTCCAGGTCGTCCAGCTCCATGGCATCGGGGAGAAAGCGCTCCACCGGCTCCCACTGCCCCCGGGGGTCCAGCAAGTCCACGGCCGGTCTCCGCGAGGTCCCGGAAGAGCCTACCGCCGCGTCCCAACGGGCGGTGCCCTGGGCGCCAAAACGCTCCCCCAAGACCGCGCGCAGGGCCAGTAGTAGCTGCAGGTCGGAGCCGTCCCAGCGCCAGCCGTGCTGCAGCTGGAGGCGGTACGGAGAGATGAGATTGCGCCGCTGGGCCGCCGTCAGCACCGCCGGCAGCGGCGCGCAGCGGGCGCTGACGAAATCCACCATGGCCTCGGCGATGCCCTCCGAAGCCGCCAGCGCTTCCGCGCACCAAAAGCGCAGTACTTCACCCTTGCCCACCACCGGCAGCAGGCGGTGGGCGCTGTGAATGGCCGCACTGAAGCTCGCCAGGGCCACTGCTTCGGAGGACGGCGAAGGCGCGGGAAGGGTGCGCAGCAGCTCCTCCCAGCGCCGATCTCCCGCCCCCTCTGCCGCCACCGACAACACCTCCGCGGCAACAGCCGCCATGGCGACGTGCATGCCCTCCGCCGTCAGGTGGCAATAATCGAGGAAATACCGCCGTCCCGGGAGTGCCGCTCCACCGTGACGGCGCAGAATCTCGGGCAGATCCACCACCCGCAAGCGTCCCGGCGCCAGCTCATGGATCCATCGCCGCTCTTCGCGGCCCGCCTGGGGGGCTCCCAGATGGGCCAGCAGCGGGTAGTGCTGGGCATCCACCTCTCGCCGTGCGGCCTCCCGAAGAGCCTCCTGGGCAGCGTCTCCAGCCTCGCCAGCGTCGCCGCGGGAGAGCTGCCAGCCCAGAGCCTCCAGGCGATGGCCGGTGGGATTCCAACCACCGTCGAGACGCTGCAGCTCCTCCGCCAAACGCCGAACCTCGGCAGCGCGGCCAGCGCCCACGGCCTCGAGGCCCGCATCGAGAGTCCGATGCCAGCGGGCCACGCCGTCGCCGGGCAGCCAGGGAACCGGCTGGCGGCTCTGCCAATCCCCCAGATTGACCTCCGGCACCAGCCACACCACCGGGATGCGACGCTCCTCCGCCAGTGCTGCGATGCGTCCCACCGCCGCTTCCAGCGCCCCCCGGCGGCGGCGGCGGGCCAGCTTCACCGGTCCCCCCAGGCCACCTTCCCGCAGAGCCGCGGCGTAGCGCTGCCGGTCCCCCACCCCCGGAGCGTGGAGGGAGAGCTCCGGCGTCTCCAGCAGATTCCAATTGTTGCCGGCGAAGATCACCAACACATCCGGCGCCAGCTGCATCGACGCCTCCACCGTCGCCGTCAGGGAGGCCAAGGTCTCGTTGGTGCGCGCCAGATCCACCACTTCCCAGGCCTTCTCGCCATCCACCTCGTTGAGATGGACCTCCAGCACGCCGGCGGGAGTCAGGTGAGGGGCAAAGAGATAGCCCGCAGCCACCGACTCGCCGAAGAAGCAGACTCGCCGGGTGCCGGCGGCGGCGCGGGCGGGGATCCGCCGGCGGACGGCATATTGATCGCCCAGGGGATGGGGCTCGGGGCGTTCGAAAACCAGCTCCTCAGAAGCCGTGGAACTGCCCCTCGCGGCTTTCCCGACGGGGCTCCACACGCTCACTGGCCGCGGTCCCTCGCGTCCCTTGATGTCCTCACCAGCAGGCCCGTCCCCACCGGCAGAGCCGTCATTATCGGAAGAGGAGCCCGGCCCGCGGCGGAGCTTGGACGGGGCGACGAGGCCGTGCAGCTGGGCCAGGCGCAGGGTGCGGACACCGGCGGGCTCCGCCAGCCGCTCCGCCAGCTCCTGGGCCAGGGCCTGGCGGGGAGTCAGCTCCGGCATCGGCTCGGGAGTCTGGGGATGGGAGTCTCGGGGCATGGGGGTCTCGGAGCTCGGCAGTTCAACGACGATCAAACAAAGGTGTAGAGAGGGCCGGCACCATCCCCACGACCGCCGGCAAAGGCGCTGCGGCGGCGCTGGCGCCAGGGTTCCAGCAGCTCCCGCCAGCCCGCCGGCAGGCGCCGGGCGTCGAGGACGAAATCCTCCAGCACCAGCAGGTCGAGGCCGGCGTCGGCGAAACAGAAGAGAGCGTCCACCGGCGAACAGACGATGGGCTCGCCGCGAACGTTGAACGAGGTGTTGACCAGCAGCGGGCAGCCAGTGCGACGCTCGAAGACCCGCAGCAGCTCGGCGAAGCGCGGCGTCTGCCGATGAAAGACCGCCTGCGGCCGGGCGGAGCCGTCAACGTGGGTGATGCCCGGCAGATCGAGCTTCGAGGTCACCGAGCAGGTCTCGAGCATGAAGGGAGCCAGCTCCTCCACTGCCGGTTCCGGCAGCTCGAAATGCTCTCCAAGCTTCTCCGCCAGGACGGCGGGAGCGAAGGGCCGGAAGGCTTCCCGCCGCTTGATGGACCGGTTGAGGCGGTCCCGCACCTGGGGATCCAGAGGGTTGGCGAGGATGCTCCGCCCCCCAAGGGCTCGGGGACCGAACTCCAAGGCACCGTGAAACCAGCCCACCACCCGATATTCTTCCAGCGCCTCCGCCACCCGCTGAAGCAGCTCGCTCTCTCCTTGAAGACCCGGCCCTCGAGAACCCGGACTCTGGCGATAGTCCTCGAACTCCAGGCCGGTGGCCGCCAACAGCTCGCCGATGCAGTCGGAGGAATAGGCAGGCCCCCAATGAGCGTGGAGCAAGCGTTGCACCGGCGGTGGCTCTCCCCCCAGCTGCCCCTCCAAGTGGCGGTGAGCGAGCATCGCAGCCCCCAGCGCCGCCCCCGAGTCCCCCGCCGCCGGCGGCACGAAGAGTCGGCGGAAAGGACCCTGGCGCCGGATCGCGCCGTTGGCTACACAGTTGTAGGCGACGCCGCCAGCGAGACAAAGATTCTCCCCGCCGACCCGATCATGGAGGACTTCCACCTTTTGCAGCAGCAGCTCCTGGAGGACGATCTGCACCGCTCGGGCCACGTCCCGATGGAAGTCTTCCATGGGCTCCCCGGGGCGGCGCGGAGGCCCTCCCAGGAGCTCCGCCAGCCGCGGCGAGAACATCGGGCCACCGCCGAGAAAGTCGAAATATTGCAGGTCGAGGGCGAAGCGGTGGTCGTCGGCGGTGAGCACCACTTGGGCCAGCCGCTCCGCCAGGCGATCCGTGCCGTAGGGTGCCAATCCCATGACCTTGAGCTCGCCGTCGTTGACCCGGAAGCCCAGAAAGGCCGTGACGGCGGAGTAGAGCAGGCCCATGGAATGGGGGAAACACACCTGCTCCAAGACCTCCAGCTCCCCCTGCCGGCCGCGGCCGTAGGTGGTGGTAGCCCACTCCCCCACCCCGTCGACGGTGAGGATCGCCGCCTCCTCGAAGCCGGAAAAATAGTAGGCGCTGGCGGCGTGGGAAGCGTGATGGGGAAAGGTCAGCAGCGGCCCTTCGAACCCCAACCGTCGGCGAATGGACCGCTCTGCGCCGTGGGGATCGAGCCAGGCTCCCTGACCGGCGGCCTCCAGAGGCGTGCCGGACCACAGCTGCCGTCCCAGCTTGGCCACCGGCCGCTCGTAGTAGGCCACGGCATCGACATCGGTGATGTCCAACCCGCCGGCCTCGAGGCAATAGCGAAAAGCGTGCACCGGCAACCGGCGATCGTGCTTGACCCGGCTGAAGCGCTCCTCTTCCACGGCGGCCACGAGCCGGCCGTCCTGCAACAGGCAACAGGCGCTTTGATGGTAGAAGGCGGAAATGCCGACGATATTCATCGTCTTGGAGGGTCGGGACCGAGCTCCGCGATCACGATGCGCAACCCCGAAGACTCGTGCGCGCCGACCCGGCGGCTAGAAACGAGCCGAGCGCAAGGCCAGCAGCCGCGGCAGCTCCCCCGCCGGCTCCACGGACGAAGAATCGTCGGCCGCAAAGCGCATCCGGCCATCGGAGTCGGCTTGGCGCTGGGCGAGGAGATCCAGGACCCGTCCCAACTCTTCCTCCGACAGATCGGCCTCGGGGAAGGCCTCGGGGCTGAGGTCGGAGTCTGCAGCGGCGGCCTCGGATGCCTCGCAGACCGTCGCTGGCGTCGCGGACTGGTGCGGATCTTGGCGGGCTTCTAGCTGTTGGGTTGGGAGCTGCTGGGTTGGGGACGGCTGGGATGGGGTGGAGCTCGGGGACTGGTGCGGGGAGTCGGCTACTTCGGCAACTTCCACCAGGCTGGCGATGGTGGGGTATTCGAAGAGCTGGCGGGAGCTGAACACCAGGCCTCGCTCCCGCGCCTTGGCGACGATGCGGACGCTGAGGATGGAATCGCCGCCGAGGTCGAAGAAGTTGTCCTCGACACCGACGTCGCCTTGACTCAGCACCTCTTCCCAGATTTCCGCCAGCAGGGCCTCCTGAGGATTGCGCGGCGGCACCGGCAATTCCTGGAAAAGCCACGAGGCGTCCAGGTCGTTTTCTTCGAGAGTCCGGACCAAGAGTTGCTTCTTGGTGTCCGAAAGCCCTTGGATCCTTTGCCCAAGCTCAGAGTCGTGCACGAACGAGACCTCCCTACCTAACAAGCGATGACAAAACAGAGGATGAAAAGCATGCCAAGGATTGGCACATCAAAAGCTGGCAAACCGGGAGAGGGGGCTTGGAGATCGAAGCGAGGACGCCGCCCTCCCGAAGAGCCGCAGGAATCCACAAAAGCGGTCCGAGCCCTGTGGGGCATGGACGCCATCGGTCCGGGGATCTCGACGTTCTGGGCTTTGGAGTCTTTCATGCTGGCGAATATTTCGCGGTGGCTGACGGTCATCGCCGTAGCCAACGGCGGCTTCACCCTTTATATCTGCCGGAAAGGCCCCGGAACGGGACGAGGAATCTTATCTCGATCCGCGCTGGAAGGAAAGCAGCGATCGAAATCCGCCCCCGAGTCGGGACCTTGGAGATGGGACCCGCCTCGAAGAGCCGAGCTGCCATCAGAACCCCCAGCCACCTCCTCCACCTTGCTAACCGGAGACTCATATCCCCACAAGTCATTGTAGGATATTGACTTGCTCGCTCGCTAACCGGCGATTTCCGAATCCGGGAATAGGTGGGCGCGCCCTCATGTTGGTAGATTTGAGACGTGACGACTCAGATTCGTGCCCGTCTTCGCTCGCATGAGCGAGCCGAAACCAAGAAAAGCGAGGAAATTGAATGTCTGAACTCTCGACCCTGCCGGTCCTTCCCCTGCGCCAGGCCGTGCTCTTTCCGGGCGTGGCATCGCCGATCCAAGTAGGACGGCCAGCCAGCATGCGGGCCATCGAGCATGCCCTCAACACTCCCGAGAAGTTGATCTTCGGCGTCTGTCAGCGGCGGAATACCGACGAGGTCGCTGCCGAGGACGTCTACACCATGGGCACCGTCGCCCGCATCGAGAAGGTGCAGCGCGGCGTCTCCGGAGTTCAGCTCTTGCTCCACGGCCTGCACCGCGGCCTCGCCGTCCGGGTCAAGGAGGAAGATGATTTCCTCCAGGCTTCGGTGCGTCAGGTCGAGGACATGATGCCGCCGTCCGCCGAGGATCCGGGATTCGTGGCTCTCTTCCGCGAAGTCCGGGACCGCTCCGGCGAGCTCGGCCAGAAGAGCGGTCTGCCCCGGGAGGCGGTGGAGCAAGTGCTCTCCGGCGTCCAGGAGCCGGGCCCGCTGGCGGACTTGGTGGCGGGCTATCTGCAGATCTCCGCCGAGGAGAGCCAGGAGTTGCTGGAAACCCTGCCGGTGGAAGAGCGCCTGCGCCGGGTGCTGGTGCACGTGGAACGCCAGGTCACCGTCCTCGACGCTCAGGAGTCGATCAAATCCCAGGTGCGCGAGGAGCTCGGCGACCGCCAGCGGGAGATGTTCCTGCGCGAGCAGATGAAGGCCATCCAGCGCGAGCTGGGCGAATCCGACGACGACAGCGACCACGACGAGCTGCGCCAGCGGCTGGATAGCCTGGAGCTGCCGGAGGACGTGCGCAAAGAGGTGGATCGGGAGCTCAGCCGCCTGAGCCGCCTGGGCCGCGAGTCCATGGAGAGCCAGGTGGTGCGAACCTATCTGGAGACCATCGCCGAGCTGCCCTGGAGCCACCGCGACGCGGATCAGCTGAGCCTGCACCGGGCCGCCGAGATCCTGGCCGAGGATCACTACGGCCTGGACGACGTCAAGGATCGGGTGCTGGAATTCCTGGCGGTCCGCCAGCTGCGGCATCAGGCCGAAGAGCAAGCCCCGGCGAAGGATGCGGAGGCTGCCGAGACCACCAGCGCCGAGGCCACCAAGGCCGAGGCTGCCAGCGACGAAGACCGGGAGAAGCCTCGGGAAGGAGCTGCCAACGACGGGGACAAAAGCGAGCAGAAGAAGAGCTCCCGCAGCCCCATCCTGCTCTTCGTCGGGCCCCCCGGCGTCGGCAAGACCTCGGTGGCCAAGTCCATCGCCCGCGCCATGGGGCGCCAATACGTGCGCATCTCCCTGGGCGGCGCTCGGGATGAGGCGGATATCCGCGGCCACCGCCGCACCTACGTCGCCGCCATGCCCGGCCGCATCCTCCAGGGCATGAAGCAAGCCGGAACCAAGAACCCGGTCTTCCTCCTCGACGAGGTGGACAAGCTGGGCGCCTCCTTCCAGGGCGATCCGGCGGCGGCGCTACTGGAGGTGCTGGATCCGGCCCAGAACGACTCCTTCACGGACCACTATCTGGGCGTGCCCTTCGACCTCAGCGAGGTGATGTTCATCGCCACCGCCAACTTCATCCAGAACATCCCCGCCCCGCTGCTGGACCGCATGGAGGTGGTGGAGTTCGACGGCTACACGGTGCGCGAGAAGGTGGGCATCGCCCGCCAGTACTTGCTGCCGCGGCAGCTGGAAGAGAACGGCCTCGACGAGCAGCGCCTCGCCGTGCCCGACGATGCCCTCAACGAGGTGATCACCAGCTACACCCGAGAGGCCGGCGTGCGCCAGCTGGAGCGCGCCCTGGGCAAGCTCTGCCGCAAGGTGGCGCGCAAGGTGGCGGAGGAGGAGGTCCAGAGCCTGACCCTGGAGCCGCAGAAGGTCTCCACTTGGCTCGGCCGGCCCAAGATTCATCCGGAGCGCGCCGCCGCCGAGGATCAGGTGGGCGTCGCCACGGGGATGTACTACACCCCCACCGGCGGCGACATCATGTTCGTGGAAGCTTCCTCCATGCCCGGCAAGGGCGAGCTGGTGCTCACCGGCCAGCTGGGGGACGTGATGAAGGAGAGCGCCCGCGCGGCCTGGACCTACGCCCGCGCCCACTCGGCGGGGCTGCGCATCGACCGCGAGAACCTCTTCGACGTCGATGTCCACGTCCACGTTCCCGCCGGTGCCATTCCCAAGGATGGACCGTCGGCGGGGGTCACCCTGGCCACGGCGTTGGTCTCGGCCCTCTCCTCCCGACCGGCCCGCCACGACATCGCCATGACCGGTGAGATCACCCTCACCGGCCGGGTGCTGCCCATCGGCGGGGTCAAGGAGAAGATCCTCGGCGGCGTGCGAGCCGGCATCAGCCACTTCGTGCTGCCGAAGGAAAACTCCGCGGATCTGGAGGATCTGCCCGAAGACGTGCGCAACAGCATCCGGGTGGAGCTGGTGGAGGAACTCGGCGAGGTCCTGGCTCTGACCCTGCGGGATGCCTCGTTCCGCGAGGGCCGACTGCTCTTCGGTGACGACCGTCCCGAAGATGTCGTCCCCCTCTCCCCCGCCATCCCTCACTGAGCCCCCGCCTCCGAGGACCCGGGTCGCAGCGCCGGCCCGGGTCCCCTCATCCGACCGGGCTCCACGGCTGGGATCCGAGCCCAGGCCGACACCTCAGCCCCCACCTTCTTCTCCCTTCACCCCAGGAACCCAGCAGCGGGCCTCGATCCCGCCGCTTCAGGGGGTTGGCAGCCGCTGCCCCATCCCTTGCCTCCCTCGGCGGAGTCGAGTAATCTCTGCGCACCCTGGCAATGCCCCTGACAGTCCTCAATTCCTCGCTCTCCACCGAGTGCAGTTGGATTCCCAAGCCAACCCAGGCCTCCAGCCGAACGCTGCGTGCCCGCATCGCCGGGAAGATTCAGGAGCTTGGTTTGCAGCCTCCTCCCAACGCTTTCCCGCCCCCTCGACTATGCAGGGGTATTTTGTGCGGAGCGATCCTGCTGCTCGCCGCTTCCGGCGCCCAGGCCCTCGACCCCCACCGGGAGGTGACCCAATACCAGCTGGACACCTGGGGCGTGGAGGACGGTCTGCCGGGGCAGGCCATCTTGGAGCTCTCCCAGACCCCAGACAGTTACCTGCGCCTGACCACCCAACACCGAAGCCTGCGCTTTGACGGCGTCCACTTCACCAACCTGGTGGGAGTCCCATCCCGCCGGAACCCATCCCGCCGGAATCAAGCCCCGTCGCCCACCGGCTCCCCGAACGCCCCAGAGACGCCAGAGATCGAAGGCGTCGAGGACGCCGTTACATCCCTGGTGGACGGCAACGGCAACCGCTGGGTCGCCACCCGCACCCAAGGCCTGTTGCGCATCAACCAGTCCGGGCGCAGCGCTCTGGACTCGAGATCCGGCCTCCCCGACGACCACGTCACCAGCCTGCTGGAGGACCGCGAGGGCAATCTCTGGGTGGGCACTGCCGACGGCTCCCTGAGCCGGCTGCGCAACGGCAAGTTCATCCTCTACTCCCAACGCGAGGGACTGGCCTCCGGTGCCGTCCGCACGGTCTTCGAAGACCGCCGCGGAAGCCTCTGGATCGGCACCGACGGTGGCGGCCTGCACCGGCTGGAGAACGGCCGCATCAGCCGCGTGGGCAGCCCCGACAGCCTGCCCAACAACGTCATTCTCTCCCTGTCCCAAGGGCGCGGCGGCGAGCTATGGATCGGTACCGCCGGCGGCGGCCTGGCGCGTCTGGATGCAGCCTACCTGGAGGAGGCCAGTCCGGAGGGGCCGAGCTCGGAGGAGCCCAGTCTGGAGCGCGGCGACCTCACCGTCCTCACCACCACCGAGGGGCTGCCCAGCGACATCATCACCGCCCAGATCGTCGATCACGACGGCGACCTGTGGATCGGCACCCTCGGAGGCGGCGTCGCCCACCTGCGCTCCGGCGTGGTGGTGGAGATCCTGGCTCCGCCCCATCACGGGATCCACAACGGCATCGTCCGAGCCCTTCTGGAGGACCGCGAGGGCAGCCTGTGGGTGGGCACCGACGACGGGCTGACCCGACTGCAGAGGGTAGCCGGAGAGTACCTTCCCCGCACCTTCTCCACCGCCGATGGACTGGCCAGCAACACCGTCCTATCCCTGCTGGAGGACGACGAGGGCCAGCTGTGGGTGGGTACCGACAGCGGTTTGAGCCTCCTCGAGGGCGAAGTCTTTCGCAGCGTCACGAGCATGGAGAACCTGTTCAACGACGTGCTCTACCAGCTCTTGGAGGATCGCCAGGGCAACCTCTGGGCATGCTCCAACCGCGGCGTCTTCAGCTTGCGCAAGAGTCAGGTCAGCCAATTGCTGGCAGGCCGTGTCGAGGAGCTGACGCCGGAGCCCCTGGCCGGCAGCCGGGCCCACGAATGCAACGGATTCAGCCAGCCGTCGGGGTGGCGGGGCGACGGAGGCGAGCTGTGGTTCTCCACCATCGACGGGCTGTTGGAGGTGCGCCCCGACAGCCTGGTCACCAACCCGCTACCGGCGCCGGTGATCATCGAGCGGGTGGTGGTGGACTTCGAGAGCATCGATCCTCTGACCTCCCCGGTGCTGCCCCCGACCACCCGCAGCGTCGAGTTCCGCTATACCGCCCTCTCCTTGGTCGACGCCCGGCAGGTGCGCTTCCGCCATCGCCTGGCACCCTTCGAGGAAGAATGGAGCGTCCCCGACAGCCGCCGGTTGATCCGCTACACCAATCTGCCGCCGGGCCAGTACCGACTGGAGATCACCGCCGCCAACAACGACGGCCTTTGGAACCCGCGCCCGGCGGTCTTCAGCTTCCGCATCGAGCCGCCGTTCTACCGCACCGTCCCCTTCTACGGCGCGGTGGCGATGCTCGTGCTCGGCTTCGGCGCCGGCGTTTACCAGCTGCGCTTTCGGCGACTCCAGGACCGCAACCGGCGGCTGGAGGAGATCATCAGCCGGCGCACCGCCGAGGTCCTGGAGCGCAAGGAGGAGCTGGGAGCGGCCAACCGGCAGCTGGC
>JAXHTF010000037.1 GCA_034211275.1 Acidobacteriota bacterium | reverse complement strand
CTCACCTCGAATCCCGAGCTTGAATTCGATGGTCGACATCCACTCCGCCGATCCGAGATCCGGGCCGTGCCCCTGTCCATCTCCGGACTGCACGATCTCGTCGACCTTTTCGTACCAAGCGTCGGAACACGGCGGTTCCGGCATCGCCTCAGGACTCTGACTCTCTTGCCCGTAGACGACTCCCGCCGCCAGGATCAAGAACACCAATGGTAGAAGCCGCTTCATGATGCCTCCTTGAGCTCGTTGATTCTCCCGACACCACGCCAAACCGTGGCTCGGATCGAGGGGCGTGTTCGAGCCTGAAAGCCCTAGAGCCCTAGAGCCCTAGAGCCCTAGAGCCCGCAGAATGAATCGATAAGCAAAAGGGTACGAAAGCGCTGGACTCTCTGCAAAGAAGGTCCAGAATCTTCACCACCGCCCCGGCGCCGGTCGCACGCTAGAACGGATTCGTAGCAAACACCGAGAACTCCGGGATGAACCCCCGGTCGTCGACCTTCAGCGCCCCGACGATGGCGTCGGCGATTTCTTGGGGGCGGAGCTTCTTGGGGGAGGCCTCCTGCTGATAGCCGGCCTTGGAACCGAAGTCCGTGAGCACCTCGCTGGGGTTGACCAACATCACCCGCACATTGTGCCGGCGGAGCTCGTCGCGCCAGCATTCCGTCATGCCGCGGAGAGCGAATTTGGATGAGGAATAGGCGGTGCTGCCGCGGCCGCCTTTGAGGCCGGAGGTCGAGGAGATGTTGATCAGATTCCCCGACTCCTGGCGAACGAAGACCTTGGCCGCTTCCCGCGCCATCAGGAAAGCGCCGAAGACGTTGGTGCGGTAGACCGCTTCCAGGTCCGACAGCTCCATCTCCACCAGCGGCGCGAAGACGCCGAAGCCGGCGTTGTTGACCAGGATGTCGAGGCGTCCGTGCTGGTCGACGAACTCCCGAACGGTGCGCACGGCGTCGTCTTCCTTACCCACGTCCCCGACGCTCCAACCGACCCCGATCTCTTCCGCCGCCGCCTCGAGCACGTCCCCCCGCCGGCCGGTGATGACTACGTCGGCTCCTTCGTTCTTGAACGCCGCGGCGATGGCCTTGCCAATGCCTTCGCTGCCGCCGGTGATGAGTGCCTTGGCTGCTTGAAATTCCATATCTTCCAACTCCTTGCTGTGCTGATCTTGGTGTCTGGGCTTGCTCTCTGGGCTTGTGGATTGAGCTCGATGCTGGGGCTCGCTAGGAACTACTTTCCCACCCGCTTCTGCAGGTCCTCCGGGTAGCGGTCCCCGTGAATCTCCACCTGGTCCCGATACGGCGCTAAAGCCTCCCCCACCAACTCCTCGTTGGTGAAGGGACCGTAGACCTCGGCGGTGTCGAAGAAGGTCACGCCGCGGTCGACGGCGGCCCGGAGCAGGCGAAGGCCATCCGCCTTGTCGGGGGTCTTGCCATAGGCAAAGCTCAAGCCCATGCAGCCGAGGCCGAGAGCCGAAACTTCCAAGCCATTGCGACCGAGTTGTCGATGCTTCATCGTCTGCCTCCTCGTTCGAAAGTCTTTTCCAAGGCCCATCAGCCCGCCGGCGCATGGCGCGCCCGCCATTCACCGGGAGGGCTGCCCTCCCAGGAGTGGAAGGCGCGAAAGAAGGAATGGGCGTCCTCGTACCCCAGCAGGTAGGCGGTTTCGTTGAGCTCCAGGGAGGTCTCCAGCAGATAGTGGCGGGCGAGCTCCCGCCGGGCTTCCTGGAGCAACTCCTGGAACGAGCTCCCCTCCTCCGCCAGCCGGCGCTGGAGGGTGCGCGGGCTTATGTGGAGCTCCCGGGCGACCTCGGCGATGACCGGGCGGCGGCCCGCCAGCTGCTGTTTGACCATGCCCTTGACCTGATCGCCGACGGCCCGGGAGGCCAGGGCCTGCTCCAGCTCCGCCTCCAGCTGGGGCACCAAGATCGCCAGCAGGTCGGCGTTGTGGGTGAGAAACGGGCGATCCAGATCGGCCTGGTCGAAGACGATGGTGTTGGTGCCGCTGCCGAGGCGCACGGAGCAACCGAAATGCTGCTCGTAGATCTCCCGTTCCCGGGCTCCATCCCGCAGCTCGATACGCCGGGGCTGAACAACCCCGCCGGTGCCTCGGCGAGCGATACCGGCAACCCAGGCGAAGCAGAGATCCACCAGCACCGGCGGCTCCGTCTCCTCCGCCAGCAGCCAGAGGAACTCCACCCGCGCCTCGTCGCCGCTCTCCGTCAGCTGAATTTCCTCCGGGCAGGTCAGCTGCTTGAAGCGGGAGAGTCGCGTCAGCGCGTCGCGGAAGGAGCGGGCGGAGACGGCGGCGATGGCGATGGGGTTGTAGCGCTCCAGGCGCTCCTCGGTTCCGATCTCCAAACCGATGGAAGGGCGCGGGCTGGCGCTCTCCAGCCCGCGGTAGAAAGCAAAGAGCTCCTCGGTGGAGACCATGACCTTCTCCTGCTCG
Organism: Acidobacteriota bacterium; assembly: GCA_034211275.1. Classification (NCBI taxonomy): domain Bacteria; kingdom Pseudomonadati; phylum Acidobacteriota; species Acidobacteriota bacterium. The sequence goes on along the minus strand of JAXHTF010000037.1, from coordinate 39,751 downwards.
AAGAGCCTCGGCGGCAGACCGGCATGGCACAAGACCTTCGCCGTCGACACCCCCAGCTCCTCCAGCTTGCGGCGGAGGGAGGTGGCGATGCGAAAGCGAGTGACCATGATGGGTTGCTAGTTCGTCCTGGAGAGGGCTTTTCGCCTCAGGCCGACTGCAGGCTGGCCATGTCGATGACGAAGCGGTACTTGACGTCGCTCTTCAGCAGCCGGTCGAAAGCCTCGTTGATCTTCGTCATAGGGATCAGCTCGATGTCGGCGGTGATGCCGTGCTCGCCGCAGAAGTCGAGCATCTCCTGAGTCTCGGCGATACCGCCGATGAGGGAGCCGGCGAGACGGCGGCGGCCGAAGATGACGCTGAACACGCTCACCGGCAGCGGCGTCTCCGGAGCGCCCACCATGGTCAGGGTGCCGTTGCGCTTGAGCTGCGCCAGATAGGGGTTGAGGTCGTGCTCCGCGGAGACGGTGTTGAGGATGAAGTCGAAGCTCCCCTGGTGCTGAGCCATCTCCTCCTCGTTCTTGGAGATCACCACCTCGTCGGCACCGAGCCGCAAGGCGTCCTCCTTCTTGCTCGGGGAAGTGGTGAAGACCACTACCCGGGCACCGAAGGCGTGAGCAAACTTCACCGCCATGTGACCGAGACCGCCGAGGCCCACGACGCCGACCTTCTGGCCCTCGCCGACGCCCCAATGGCGCAGCGGCGAGTAGGTGGTGATGCCGGCGCAGAGCAGCGGCGCCACCCCCGCCAGGTCCAAGCCCTCCGGCACCCGCAGCACGAAGTCCTGGTCGACCACCACGCTCTCGGAGTAGCCACCGTAGGTGACCCCTTCCAGGTGGGGATCGGGAGAGTTGTAGGTGAAGGTGGAGGGGCCGGAGCAGAATTGCTCCTCACCGTCCTGGCAGGCCTCGCAGGTGCGGCAGGAATCCACCATGCAGCCCACCGCCGCCACGTCGCCGGCCTTGAACTTCGTCACGTCCTCGCCCACCGCCACCACCCGGCCGACGATCTCGTGGCCCGGCACGCAGGGGTAGACGGTGGGCATGGCGTTCTGCCACTCGTCCCGCACCTGGTGCAGATCGGAGTGGCAGACACCGCAGAAGAGAATTTCCATCTGCACGTCCGTCGGCCCCGGAGTCCGGCGGGGGATGCTCGCCGGAGCCATGGGCGATTCGGCGCTGGCCGCGGCGTAGGCGCGGGCCTCAAAGCTCTTGGCTCCCGAAGCGGTGGTGGTCTCGGTATTCTGGGCTGTATCGGTCATAGATTTCCTCCTCAGGTTGATCTTCAGAATAGGGTCTCCCAAAGAGGCCGTCATTAGCAAAGTACGCCAAGCTAGTAACAAAAGGCGTCAAGGGCCCGAAGAATGCGCCAGCGACCGGCCAAAACCTCGTGCGCCAGCCGAGACCGGCCGCGGGGTGGACACCGCCGGCGAGTCTGGCCGCCCGTCCCTCCCCTGTGATCAAATCCGCCCATGCTCTCTTTGGTTGGTCACTGGCGGGGCTTGGTCCTCGTCGCATGCTGGTTGTGCCTGGCAGGCTGCGCGCAGGAGGTACCATCCCATCAGGACCCGCCCACCGAGCCGACTACCGAGAGGGCTGAGGCTGCGCAGGTTGCGTCAGCGGGAACCGAGAGCACCGGCGAATGGCTGGTGGACGTCACCGCGGCTGCCGGCATCGACTTCGTGCACTCCCACGGTGGCAGCGGGGAGCGGTACATGGTGGAGACCATGGGGTCCGGAGGTGGCTTCTTCGATCTCGACGGCGACGGCTGGCTCGATCTCTACCTGGTCCAGGGGGCGCCGCTGCCGGGCTTCGAGGGAACGCCTCCGGGGCCGGATCGGATCTACCGCAATCGGGGTCCGGATGAGGAGACCGGCGGGCTGGCCTTCGACGACGTCACCGACGAGGTGGCCGGGGAGAACGCAGATTTCGGAAGAGGCTACGGCATGGGGGTGTGCTTCGGTGACGTCGACAACGACGGCTTCACCGACGTCTATGTCACCCACTACGGCCCCCACTACAGCACCGACCGGCTGTACCGCAACGACGGCGGCCGGCGATTGGTGGACGTCACCGCGGCCGCCGGCATCGACAATCCGCAGTGGGGAGCGAGCTGCGCCTTCGCCGACGCCGACGGCGATGGCTGCCTGGACCTCTACGTGGTCAACTATGTGGACGCCACGCTGGAGAACCACCGGCGCTGCGAGGAGAACGGCCTCCACGTCTACTGTCACCCCGACGTCTACCGCGGGGTTCCGGACCGGCTCTACCGCAACCGCTGCCAGGGCCCGCCGAGCTTCGAGGACGCCACCGCCGCCCTCGGCCCGCAGGACGCCGCCAGCGCCAAGGGCCTTGGGGTGGTGTGGACGGATTTCGACGACGATGGCGACGCCGACATCTACGTCAGCAACGACTCGACCCGCAACTTCCTCTACGCCAACGAGAGCAGCCCCGGCACGCTGCGGTTTCGCGAGGTGGGCGTCGCCTCCGGCACCGCCTTCAACGATCAAGGGGTCACCGAGGCGGGCATGGGGGTGGATGCCGGGGACGTCGACGGCGACGGCCGCTTCGATCTCTTCACCGCCCATCTGGACTTCGAGACCAACACCCTCTACCGCAACCAAGGCGGCGGTTTCTTCCTCGACGCCACCGCCCAGGCTGCCCTCGCCGCGCCGTCGCTGCGCAAGGTGGGCTTCGGCAGCAATTTCTTCGACGTCGACAACGACAGCGATCTCGACCTCTTCGTCGCCAACGGCCACATCCTGGACAATATCGCCGAGCAGAAGCCCAGCCTCTCCTACGGCCAGCGGGATCAGCTCTTCGTCAACGACGGCAGCGGGCGGTTCTCCCCCGCCGGGCCCGGCGCCGGCAGCCACTTCCAGCGCCGGTGGGTGGGCCGCGGCTCCGCCGCCGGGGATGTGGACAACGACGGCGATCTCGATCTATTGATCACCCACTGCGGCCAGCCGGCAGTGCTGCTGGAGAACCGCATCGGCGACCGGAAGCCGGGGCTGATCCTGGCCTTGGAGAGCCGCCATGGAGGCCGCGACGCCATCGGCGCCAAGGTCACCCTCACCACCGCCGATGGCCGGCGGCTGGTGGAGGAAAGTCGTAGCGGCTCGAGTTATCTCTCCCAGGGGGACCTGCGGGTCCACTTTGGATTGGGTGACAGGACCGCCATCGAAAGCCTGGAGATCCGCTGGCCCGAAGGCGAGATTCAGCGTCTGGACGGCACCGAGCTGGGAGACAATGGGATCCAGGCCATCCGCCAAGAAACCCCATGAAGACCAGGACACCCCATGAAGACCAGGACACTCCATGAAGACCAGGACACTCCATGAAGCACTCGACCCGATGAAGCAAGCCTTCGTCGTCGTCGTCCTGGCCCTCGCTCCCGCCACGATGCTCAGCGGCTGCTCGGACCCTGGGCCGAAAGTCACGGACTCTACGACGGAAGACTCGGCCCGGCCTGCGGCGGATCCGGCTTCTTCGAACCGGCCCGCCCTCGACGCCGCCACCCGGGAACTGCTGCGGGAGACCGCCGAGCTGCACCGCCAGGGTCGTTTCGAGGAAGGGTTGGAGCGTCTTCGGCAGGAGATCGAACGCGATCCGAACCGCCCCCGCCTGCACTACAACCTGGGCGTCTTCCGCGCTTCCCTGGAAGACTACGAGGGGGCCACCGCTGCCTTCGAGGAGGAGCTGGAACGCTTCCCCGACCACGGGGAAAGCCACCGCGCCCTGGCCACCGCCTACACCCGCCTCGGGCGCCTGGACGAGGCGGTGCTGCAATATGAGGCCTGTCTAGGGGACCTCCCCGACGATGCCCTGTGCACCTCGGGTCTGGGACGCAACCTCTCCGCCCTCGGCCGCACCGACGAAGCCCTCCCCTTCCTGCAGCAGGCCGCCGACGAGGCGCAGGACGCCGCCGCCTACGCCGAGCTGGCCCTTCTCCATCGGCGCCGGGGCGACCTCCAGGAATCCGCCCGGGCCTTCTCCCGGGCGCTGGCGGACGACCCACGGCATCTGCCGACGCTGCTCGGCTACGGTCAGGTTTTGAACGCTCTGGGACACCGGCAAGACGGTGCCGCCCTCCTCGATCTTCATCAGCACCTCTCCACCCTGCAGGATCAGCTCGACGCCTTCGAACGCGCCCGGCGCCAGGGCACGCCGCCGGTCCAGGCCTATCTGGACTTGGCCCACATCCATCTGCAGCGGGACGACCGGACGGCGGCCATCGACGCCTACCGGCAGGCTCTCGATCTAGCCCCGGACAATGCCGCCGTGGCTCTGGAGCTGGCGGACCTCTACCTCCAGGGCGGCCAGGCGGTGGCCGCCGAGGCCGCCGTCCGGCAGGCCCTCGCCACTGACCCCCAGGGCTCGGGGCCCCACTTTTATCTCGGCGTGACCCAGGTCTTGACCGGCGAGCGGGAGCTGGCTCAGTCCTCCTTCGTTCGCTCGCTGGAGGCCGGGGACTGGCCGGCCCCGGCGTTCCTGGACCTGGGAGCCGCGTTCCAGGAGGTGGGCGATCTGGAACGGGCCGCCGCCGCCTACCTGGAGGCTCTGCGCCTCGAGCCGGAAAATCCCCGAGTGCACTTCGGTCTTTCCGGTGTGCTCCGCCAGCACGGCGACCGAGAGAACGCATTGAAGGCAGCGCAGAAGGCGGTGGAGCTAGAGCCTTCCTACGGCGAGGCCTGGGCCCTGCTCGGGGTCCTCCGTTCCGAAACTGGGGATCCCGCCGGCGCCGAGGCCGCCCTGCAGCGATCCCTCGAGCCCCGGCGCCCGACCCTGCTGCGGGCCGAGGGCGAGCACCTCCTGCTGGCGGCCCTTCCCAGCGAAACGGCGGACCCGGCCCGAGAGCTCTTCCGGCGCCTACTGACGGAGTATCGGGAAGAACGGCCGTTCCTCGCGCCGGAGCGCAGGGCTCCTTGAGATCGACGGACCTTGCAATCCCCGCAGCCTCGATAAAGCCAGTAGAAAGACAAAGGGCGAAGCCCGCACGCAGCGAGCTCCGCCCCTTGCAGAAGCGTCGGAATCCGCCGGCGGATCAGCCGAGGCGGTGTGCCGAACGGCGCAGCACCACTAGCCCCCCGCCCACCAGCAGCAGCACCAAAGCGGCCAGGCCCATCGGCGACAGGGTCGGGATGGCAACGAGCGGCAGCGGCAGGGTCACGGTATCGGTATCGGTGACCTGCCCGCCGGTAGGAGTCATCCCGTCGGCGGTGGCGACGTTGACCACTTCGCCGGCGTCGATGTCCGCCTGTTCGAGAACGTAGGTCCCATCACAGACCACCGTCTCGCTCACCGACAGGGTGGCGATGGGCTGCCCGCCGGGGCAGTTGATGGGCGTCACCAGCGGGTCGCTGACGGTGACGTTGGAGAGATCCACCGTCCCGATGTTCGTCACTTCGAAGAAGTAGGTAATGGTCTCGCCCACCTGGGCCACACCGTCGCCGTTCTCGTCGTTGAACAGGCCCGTCTTGATCAATTCGAGAGCCGGGGAACCCACCACCGGGATGTCCACCGAGGTGGGATCGTCCTCACCGGGATCGCTGGGATCACCGTTGCCTCCCGGATCCGGGTCCGTACCGTCGTCGGAGACGTCCTGGGTCGGCGTGCCGCCGGGGCTCTCGCCGCTCGCCGTCGCCTGGTTGAAGAACGGTCCGGTGGCCCCGTTGGGGTCGATGCGCACCGTCACCGTGATGGTCGCCGAAGCTCCCACCGCCAGCGTCGAAGCTCCCGCGTTGAGCAGGTTCGGGTCGCCGCTGCCGTTGAAACCGGCATTGGCCGTCAGCGTACCGGTAGCCGCCGGGGCCACCTGAATGCTGTAGGTCACCGGCGCCGGGAAGGTGGTGTCCAGGTCGTCCGTCACCTGCACATTGGAGAGATCCACGTTGCCCAGGTTCTCCACCACGAAGGAGAACGCCACGTCGAAGAGGCCACCGCCGGCGTCCGTCACCGACGTCACCACCTTGGCGACGCCGATCACCGGATTCTCCGTGATGGTCACCGTCGTCGGATCGTCCTCATCCGCGCCGCCGGGATCGCCGTCCCCGTTGGGATCCGGGTCCGTGCCGTCGTCGGAGACGTCCGTTGGGGTCGCGCCGCCGGGGCTGTCGCCGCTCGCCGTTGCGGTGTTCTGGAACGGTCCCGAAGCCCCGTTGGGGTCGATGCGCACCGTCACCGTGATGGTGGCACTGGCGCCGATGGCCAGGGTCGAGGCACCGGCGTTGAGCAGGTTCTGATCCCCGCTGCCGTTGAAACCGGCGTTGGCCGTCAGCGTGCCAGTAGCCGCCGGGGCCACCTGGATGCTGTAGGTCACCGGCGCCGGGAAGGTCGCGTCCAGGTCGTCCGTCACCTGCACGTTGGACAGCGCCACGTTCCCCAGGTTCTCCACCACGAAGGAGAACGCCACGTCGAAGAGACCGCCTCCCACATCGGTGATGGAGGTCAGCTCCTTGGCGACACCGATGATGGGATCTTCGGTGATGTCGATGGGCGTGGGGTCGTTCTCTCCCGGCTCGTCGGCGGTGCCGTCGCCATCCGGGTCCGGATCGGTTCCATCGTCGGAGACATCCGTGGGGGTCGCGCCGCCGGGGCTCTCGCCGCTGGCGGTGGCGGTGTTGGAAAACGGTCCCGGAGCACCGTTGGGGTTGATCCGTACGGTGAAGGCAATGGTTCCGCTGGCGCCCACGGCGAGGGTCGAAGCACCGGCGTTGAGCAGATTCTGATCCGCACTACCGTCGAAACCGCCGTTGCCCGTCAACGTGCCGCTGGCCGTAGGACCGGCCTGAATGCTGTAAGTCACCGGTGCCGGGAAGGTCGCGTCCAGATCGTCCGTCACCTGCACGTTGGACAGCGCCACGTTCCCAAGGTTCTCCACCACCATCTCGATACCGATGTCGAAGAGGCCACCACCGGCGTCGGAGAAGGAGGTCACGCGCTTGGCGAGACCGATGGCCGGTTCTTCCGCCACCGTCACGGTGGCCGTATCCGTATCCATCACCGGCCCCAGCGGGCCGTCACCGGCGGCGGTCACCGTATCCATGAAACCCGCCATCACATTGTTGATGTCGCAGGTGTAGATCCAGGTCTCGTCGGGGGTGAGGATCGAGTCGTTGTTGGTGTCGCCCATGGGGCCGACGAGGGTGTCGCAGGATGGGTTGTCGCTCACTACCACGTTGGTGACCGTGGTCTGACTGGTGACGGTGAAGGTGAAGGATGCAGTTCCGCCCAGCGGCACCGATTGGGTGGCGGGAGCCTTCACCACGGTGATCTCCGGCGCCGGCGGAATACCCAGCTCTACGGGATCGTCCGGGTCCGTGCAGCTGCACTTGGAGTTGGTTCCCGGAAAGGCATCCACCACGGTCGTACAGGTACTGCCGGAGTTGTTGTCCCAGCTGGTGCACACCGAGACGTCGGCACTACCGTCGCCATCGGAATCGATGCAGGCGAAGCGCAGCGGTGGCAGGGTCTTGAAGACCTGAGTGCTGGACTCGATATCGCCGCAGGAATCGCCGTCGTCGTCCCACCACGGACCGCCGGTGATGTCCGGAACGGTATCCGAGTTGGCATCCCCGTAGGTCGGGGTGGTGGTCAGGGGCGGCTCGAGGAAATCGTGGTAGCAATTGTCGCCATCCCGGGCGCTCCCGCCGTCGAGGGCCAGGAAGAGGCCGATGTCATAGCGATCCGGCGAGCCATCGGAGGAAACCAGGGTCTCGAAGACCACCTCCGTCTCCCCCGGAACCCCGCTGACGCAATCCTCGACCACCGAGACCACGGTCAGAGCTTCGATTCGTACATCGTTGGCGGTACAAACCGCCCCGCCGCGATAGTCGCGGACGCAGACGTTGCCCGTTTCTCCTTGCGCGAGAGCGCTCTGGGGCGCCATCAGCAGACTAAGGAGGAGAGCGAGAAGGAGCCTTCGGAGCTTTTTATTATAAGACATAATTTTCCCCTAGTTCGTCTCGTATATCCAGATCCTCATCAGCTCTTTCCAGGCGTCCAGTAGGACTTGGAAAGATTTGCATATCGCACACAAAAAATTCTCTCTAAAGAATATGAAGGAATAACACGAGCATAGAGGTCCCCCCAGACCTTGTCAACGCTTGACATCTTCCCCCAACTTCACTCGGTCCTCATCCACAGTTCTCGGCGACGCGCCAAGTCCACAACAGCCACCCCACGGACAACTCGAGCAGCGGCAGCCCCCACCACTGCCAGGGCGGGAAGACTCCGAATCGGGAGGGGGAATCTCCTCCCGCTTGATCTAAGTCAAGGTGCACGCTCTGGATTTCCGGCAACCTTCGCTGGTCGCCCAGGGACGCCGTTCCCACCTGCCGAGAAGCCAAAACGACCGCCAAGAGCCCAAACCGCTGACCAACGATCCGCCCCCGGAAGGCTACGGAGACGATGAAGACTGAAACCGCCGCTGCAGCACCTGCAGCTTCCGGACTCGAAGACCGTGAACCGGACACCGCTGCCGCGCCGAGGATCCCCGTGGTGATCCCTACCATCACCGAGTCCGGCAAGCAGCCGCGGAGGAAGAAGCCGCGCTTCGGCCCTCGCTTCTTCCGCATCTCCCGCTGGCTCCACGTCTACACCTCGACGGCCCTCTTCGGCCTCCTCGCCTTCTTCTGTCTCACCGGCATCTTCCTCAATCACGGCTGGTACGGCGACGACGACCCGCGCATCACCGTCCATCGGCAGCCGCTGGGCGAGGAGCTACGCCGCCTCCTGCCCGCCGGCGAGGTCCCCGATACCCGGGAGCTCTCCCAGGTCCTGGAGAACCGTCTCGGCCTTGGCGCACCGGCGTCCATCGACGTCGACGTCGAATATGGGGAGGTCGTGGTGAACTACGACGTGCCCGCGGGCTACACCACGGTGCTCTTCGACCTGCCGGCCGGCGAGATGGAAGTCGAGCGCCAGCACGGTTCCGCCGTGGGCATCCTCAACGATCTGCACAAGGGGCGGCACTCCGGCACCGTGTGGAGCTGGATCATCGACGGCAGCGGCGTTCTGATGCTGATCTTCGCCCTCACCGGGATGATTCTCCTCTTCCAGAACAAGCGCATCCGGCGCCCCGGCCTGTGGGCTGCTCTCTGGGGGTTGCTCACCCCCGTCTTGGTCTACCTACTCTTCGTTCCCTCCCACTGAACGTCTTTTAGCCGAAAGCGAGACAAGTATGGTCAAAATGACTCCCTCGAGGGCCCATTGGGGCTGGCTGCCCGTCCTGGCGATGGCGGCGACCATCGCCGCCATCCTACCGGGCCCCCTCGATGCCGCCTCTCCCGCCGTGGAAGCACCGCCGCTGGAGCTGGTGGTGACGATTCCGCAGATCCAAGCGCACCCTTACCACCGCCCCTACATCGCCGTCTGGATCGAGACACCGGAACGCAACGTCGTGCGCAATCTGGTGCTCTGGTATGAGGAAGACACCTGGCTCAAAGATCTGCGCCAGTGGTGGCGGGTCTACGGCCGCTACGAGGGACACGACGCCGAGCAGAAAGGCGTCGACGGCTTCAGCGGCGCCACCCGGCGCCCGAACCAATACACGGTGGACTGGAACGGCCTCGACGACCGTGGCGCGGCGGTGCCCGCTGGACGCTACGTGGTGCGTTTCGAGGCGTCACGGGAGGAAGGCGGCCGATCCTACTTAGAGCTGCCCATCGAGGTGTCGGAGGAAGGCACGGTCACCGCCGCCACCCCGGAGGTCGAAGCCGATGGCGAGCTCGGCCCGATCACAGTTCGAAACCCCGCTTCACGGAAGGAGTCCGCACCATGATTGCCTCGAACCTCTTCTCCATAGAGTTGTCCGCCCCTCCCCGCCGGCGCCCGTGGCAGGCCCTGGCCGCCCGCGGCCTGGTACTTGCCGCCGCCTGTCTGCTCACCGCCTCGGCCTTCGCCCACAGCCGTTGGATCGAGCCCAGCCATACGATCTTGTCGGGAGACGAAGCTCAGGGCGTGACCTTCGACCTCAGCGTTTCCAACGACATCTTCCATCCCGATTTCCCCTTCGGCGGCCCGACCATGAGCCGCAGCCCGCTGAGCCGCGCGGTGCCCACCGTCACCCGGCCCGACGGATCGGTGGACACCTCTGCGGTGCCCGAGCATTTCGCTCGCAAATCGGTCTTCGACGTCGATCTGGCTCAGGACGGCACCTACACCGTCGAGGTGGCCTCGGAGCCGATGTTGCTCACTTTCTGGGGCCGTCCCGGCGACCAGCGGGGCGGCCGCGGCTTCGGCTCCAAGGAGCAGGTGGCGGAGCAGATTCCGGACGACGCCGTCGACATCACCACCCGCCGCATTCACACCCGCATCGTCACCTGGGTGACCCGCAACGCCCCAACGAAGCCGGCGCTCTCCGGCCAGGGCCTGGAGCTCGCCGGCGTCCATCCCAACGACCTCTTCGCGGGGGAGAGCCTGCGTTTCCGCCTGCTCCTGGACGGCCAGGCGGCGCCGGCGGGCACCGAGATCCAGCTGACCCGGGCGGGGACCCGCCACCGCAACGACCGCAACCGGGTCCGCGCCCAGACCGATGCCCAGGGCACCTTCGAGGTGACGCTGCCGGAAGCTGGCTATTACCTGCTGGAAGCGGAGACCGAGACGAAAGGAGCAGGGGGAACGGAGGGCGTCGACAGCGAGACCTACTCCCTCTTCGCCACCCTCGAGGTTCAGCCTCAGTGAGCCCGCGCTAAACCCGAAGGACGGCTGCCTCCAGCGTCAGCAGTCGTCCTTCGCCGATTCCTGCTGCCCAAAAAGAAAAGGGACCGCCGAAGCGGTCCCTTTTCAATTAGCTGATTGGATCGAACCGATCAGAAGGTGTAACGCACACCCACCTTGGCCCGCCAGCGGGAGTTGATGTTGTGGATCTCGAAGAGATCGTCCCGCCCCCGGGTGATGTTGGCGAGGGAGATGATCGGCGTGCCGTCATCGGTGAAGCCCTCGATCTCCCACACCTCCTTGGCGTTGAAGTTCACGTAGCGCACCTGACCGGAATCCGAATCCAGCAGGTTACCCAGGTTGATCAGGTCGAAGGTCAGGGCCAGGTTGCCCGGACCGATGGGCAGCGCCTGCTCCAGGTGCAGATCCAGCGTGTGGCTCCAGGGAGCCAGGTCGGAGTTGCGCTCCACCGAGCCACCGCGGGCCGCGTCGAGCACAGGGTTGGCGCTGATGAAGGCGTCGAGCTCTTCCCAGGTGCCGTTGGTGATCACCACGTCGCCCTCGTTGGCGGGAACCCAGGCCAGGTCGTTGCCATCGGTGCCGTCACCGTTGTAGCTACCACCGAAGCCGAAGTTCACGAAGTCCGAGCCCTGGATCCACGAGAACGGCCGTCCGGACTGGTGGTTGTAGAACAGGGACACGGTGGTCGGGAAGCGGGTGTCGCGGTTGAACCGGTAGGACAGCGAGGCGTTGAAGCGATGCTCCACCTCGAAGTCGGAGGTGGAAACCCCGGCGTTGTTGGGGTCGAAGGCCTCGTTGAAGCGGTAGTTCGACACCGCACGGCTCGAGCTGCCCTCGTTGACCACTTCGGAGTCGTTGTAGGCGTAGGAGACGTAGCCCCAGACACCACCGGAGTACGGACGCTCCAGCTTGACGGCGAAGTTGGTGGCCTCACCCTCGGAGGTGTTGGTGATCAGGAAGGCGTCGCCGCCGTCGTCGTAGAGCGGCCGGCCGTCGAAGGTGGTACCGATCTGAGTCAGAGCGACGTTCTTATAGTCGATCTCCTCGATGGAGTCGGTGTAGACCACCTCCGCCGAAGCCACCAGGTTCCACCAGGGGAGCTGGCGGTCGTAGGCCAGGTTGTAACGCGCCACCTGGGGATACTGGAAGTCCGGCGAGATGAAGTTGAACTCACCGCCGCCCGGATTGTCGAGACCACAGGAGGGGTCCTGGGTGTCGGGATTCGGGTTGAACGGCTGGTTGTTGCAGTCGATGAAGAGCTGGGAGATACCGGTACGGGCGTACTGGTTGGAGATCCAGACGTAGGGAGTACGACCGGCGAAGATACCGGCGCCACCGCGCAGCTGGGACTCGCCGTTGCCCTCGATATCCCAGTTGAAGCCCAGGCGGGGCTGCCACAGCTGCTCGCCGTCGGGGATGTCGTCGGTGCGGAAGCCGAAGCGCTGCTCGGTCACCGGGTTGCGGTCCGGGGAGTCCGGGAAGAACGGCGCGTCCACCCGCAGACCGTAGCTGAGGGTGAAGTTGCTCTTCACCGCCCACTGGTCGCCGAAGTAGAAGCCCAGCTGATTGACGTCGAAGTCCTGGGTCCGGGACTGGCCCGGCGGGATCACCGTGTAGTCGAAGTTGCGGGCGACGCCAGATTCCAGCTGATCCAGGTCGGAGAACTGGTAGGAGCCAAAGGCGTTCTGGATGAACAGGTTCGAGAAGCTGAACAGCTCGTTGTGGGTACCGAAGGTGAAGGTGTGGTTGCCCTTCAGCCAGGTCAGATCGTTGTGGATCTCCAGAATGTCCTGGTCCAGGGAGTTGGCCGTCGAGAAGGGCTCGGTGCCCGCCTCGAACTCGAAGCCCTGCACGTCCTCGACCTCGATCCACGGGAAGCGCACGCCGTCAGCACCGGCGCGCCGGTCCTCGATGGACTGGAAGGCGAGCCGCGCCTCGTTGAAGACGTTGGGACCGAAGGCGCTGTTGAGCTGCAGCACCGTGGAGTTGGTCTTGGTCTGGAAGTCGTAGGTCTCGGTGGGCCACTCGTAGGTGAAGGAGCCCGGCCGGTTGATGTCCCGGGCCGCATCGACGATGTTGTGCCGCGCGGTCAGGTTGTGAGCGTCGCTGAGGTTGAAGTCGAAGCGCAGGAAGTACTTGTCCGACGGATCGTCGCGCAGCTGCTCCGACAGCGGCCCCGGATCGAAGCCATAGTTGTTGATCAGGATGTTGCGGAAGCGGTTGGCCTCGTCCTCCAGGCCGCCGACGCCGGCGCCGAACTGCTGACCGCTGGCACCGTCGATGGACCAACCGGAGGGAGTGACCCGATCCTCGATGTCGGCGTTGACGAAGAAGAAGACCTTGTCCTCGACCAGCGGGCCGCCGAGACGGAAGCCGTACTGATCCTCTTCGAAGTCGCCGAACTCACCCAGGGAGTCCGGGCCGTCGCCGAAGAAGCTCTGGTCACGGGTGTAGTAGAAGACCGAACCGGCGAACTGGTTCGAGCCGCTGCGGGTCACCGCGTTGACACCACCGCCGGAGAAACCGCCGTTGCGCACATCGAAGGCGGCGACCACCAGCTGCAGCTCCTGGATCGCGTCCAGGGAGATCGGGGTGGTACCCGACTGGCCACCGGGGGTACCGGTGTCGGCGAGACCGAAGAGGTCGTTGTTCACCGAGCCGTCGATGGTGATGTTGTTGTAGCGGCTGCTGCGCCCGGCGACGCTGATGGCGTCCGGATCCTCGTTCTCGGAACCGATGGTGAAGAACGGGTTGGTGCGGGCGAAGGCGTTGAAGCTACGGTCCACCGTCGGCAGCGACTCGATGAGCTCGACGCTGACGTTGGACTCGGCGCCGGTGCGGCTGGGGTTGATCAACCCCGTGGACTCACCCACGACGGTGATGGTCTCGGAGACCGAAGACAGCTGCAGCTGGAAGCGCAGCTCGGCGGCCTCACCCAGAGACACGAAGACGTCGGTGGCCTCCTGCGGGTGGAACCCGTCCAGCCGCGCTTCCACATTGTAGGGTCCGCCGATGCGGACGTTGGGAAGACGGAAGCGACCGTCTGCCCGAGTCACGGTGTTATAGCGCGTGCCGGTGGGCTCGTGGACCGCTTCGACCTGAACTCCCGGAAGCGCAGAGCCATCTTCCTGAGCCGTGACGAAGCCGACGATGGACCCGGTGGTCGTTTGCGCGGAAGCAGGGACCGCCAGCAGCAGAATGGCGGCGGCCGCAAGCATGCATCGCAGGATTCTAGTCATTGAATTTCTCCAATCGATTGGTGGGTGAAAGGCGAGCTTTCAAGAACATTGCCGTCCCACCGGCAATGCCATAGCTGTTGGTCGTGGACTTACAACGGTCCTCGTCTCGACTGTCTCGGCGCAAGGCGAGGCCTGTCGAGCGCACTTTGGGTGACCCATTGCGGAAGCCATCCGAGGGACAGACTGCTTCCAGTTCAATTCCAGTGTTTCGCACGGACGAGCCGGTCAGCTCTCGCGATCTGACCGGTCGGCGGGAGTCTAGCTCCTTCTCTTTCGGGAGTCAGTCTAGTGCACCCGCCAGCTCTCTGCTGTGAGGAGATTGTAACACCGGCAAGGCGGTGCCCGAGGCTCCTGAAAGGCCAGAAGGAGGGAGCTGTAGAGCGACAGCGAGCCCCGTAGATTTCAAGCCTCGAGGCAGTGTTCGCTAAACCAGCATGGTAGAAGCAAACTCGCGGACAGGAGCTCTCGCGGTCCACGGAATCCGCTGGTTGGGGAGGGCCCTCCGGAGAGAAAAAATTCTCTCCTACTGGCCAATCCAGAAGGTCACCGGATAGTCTCGACGCAATGTCCAACTGTCCCCGTTGTGGTTTCGAGCTGCCGGCGCCGATGCCGGAATGTCCCCGGTGCGGGGTGATCTTCGCCCGCATGCGGAGCGCCGACGCCTCTCGCCCCCCGGCCAATAGGAAAGACAATACGAATGCCAGTCCGAATGCCAGTCCGAATGCCAGTCCGGATCCCGGCCCGGAGACCAGGCCCGAGATCCATCCGGAGCTGCCCCCGGCGGCGTCCCGGGTCTCGAAGCGCTACGCCCTCTCCCCCCGCTCCCTGGCCATCGGCTTCGGCGTAGCCCTGCTCTTCGTCGCGATCGGGCCGCTGCGCTTCGTCTTCTCGTATTTACTGGTATTGATCCACGAGCTCGGCCACACCGCCACCGCCTGGATCTTCGGCGTCCCCACCATCCCCGCTCTGGACTTCCGCTACGGCGGCGGCGTCTCCATCCACGGCGAGCGCCATCCGGCGGTGGTGCTCGGTGTCGGGATGCTGCTGGCCTGGGGGCTGCGAACGGTCTGGCCCTGGCCGCGCTGGCGGCTGCTGGCCCTGGGACTGACCGGTGTGTGGCTCGGCGCCCTGCTGACGGGCCTCGACGAGGCGATCATCACCGCCATGGGCCACGGCCTGGAGCTGGTGGTGGGCGGCCTCTTCCTCTATCAGGCCCTCACCGGCCGCGGCCTGCGCTCCATCCTGGAGCGCCCGGTCTACGCCTTCGCCGGGTGGTTCGTGGTGCTCTACAATCTGCGCTTCGCGTGGCAGCTGGCCTTCGACCCGATCCACCAGGAGGTCTACGGCCAGGCCAAAGGCGGCGGCCATTGGATGGACTTCAGCCGCCTGAGCCGCGACGTCCTGGACACCGGTCTCGGCACCGTCGCCACCCTCTTCCTCCTCGCCACCGCCCTCACCCCCGCCCTAGCCTGGCTCGCCAGCCGCAACCGCGACCGGCTGCTGGAGTGGTTGTCGAAGGGCGGGCCGGAGGAATGAGCCTTGCGCAGAATCTGGATGCTTGCATTCTGCTGGCATCAGCAGTAAATTGACTTTATGAGCGTTCAGATCACCATCCGCAACGTTGCCGACGAAGTACGGGACGAGCTGGCCGCTCGCGCGGCCCGCTCCGGGCAGTCGATGCAGGAGTATCTGCGAACAGAGCTCGAGCGCCTGGCTAGCCGCCCTAGCGTCGATCAATGGCTTAGCCGTGTGAAGCAGCGCAAGGAGCTGGCACCGAAGACTCTCGATTCCCGCTCGATCCTTGCCCATCGGGATGCGGACCGAACCTGAGAGCGACGGCTACGTCGTCGACGCCTCGGTCCTGGTTTCCGTACTGCTGGACTCAGGAGCAGAAGGGCAGTGGAGCGAAGAGGTTGTCGCCGCCAAATTCCTCGCCGCCCCCCAGCTAGCTGTAGTCGAAACTCTCAACATCCTGAGGCGCCTGGAAGCCGCTCACCAGATCCAGCCGCTGGAAGCAGCATCCGCGCAGTGCGAGCTTCAGGACCTCACCATCGAGCTGCTTCCCATTCGACCCTTCGAGAACCGCATCTGGGAGCTCCGGCACAACCTTACCTGCTACGACGCTTGGTACGTCGCCGCCGCCGAAGTGCTCCAACTAACCTTTGCCACCCTCGACCGCCGGCTGGCCAGTGCCAGCGGGCCCCGGTGCTCGTTTCATCTTCCGGACGAGGCTTGAAAACCGGTTGCCGGGGACTCTTCCCGAGACTACAGCTCGTCCTCTTCGTCCTCAGCCCCGACCAGTGCAGCCGTAGCCGACCGCCGGTGGAGGCATCGGTCTGCCGGACCGAAGCGAGGGATGGGTTATAGTCCAAGGAATGCGCAAGCTCGCGACCAGGATCTTCGTCGTGCTCATCATCTGCGGGATCACCCCAGGTCTGGCGGAGACGGCGGAGAATTTGTGGCACGTGGTCTCCGCCGGGCATCTGGCTCACGCCGCCGAGGCGGGAGCGGATCATGCCCCGGACGGTGACGAGCACGGCTGCTCCGGCACCTTCCATTTGTGCTCCTGCCACGTCACCGTCGCCTCCCAGGCGGCGGTGCGGCAGCCGCGGGTGGGGCAGCTCCTCCCCGCTGGCGAATTTCGCACTCACGGTCTCGAGCTGACCCCCGACCCCCATCTCTCCCGGGTCTTCCACCCACCGCGGAGCTGATCTCTCCACAGCCCGCGTTCCGTCCCCGGCCCCGCCGACTGCGCCCCTATCTCAGGATCCCGCTGGTCCGCCGGCCGGAGTTTCTTAGACCCGCATTGCCCCGGACGGCCCGTCCGAATCCAACCCTCCCGTGCGATTCCAGCACGCTGGAGCCGGCACTCTGGATCCGGACGGCGCTGATCCGTGGGCTGGAGAGCTCATTCCATGGAGAGATTGCAGTTACCGCGCCCCGTTCTCGGGATTTTCCTTCCCCTCGTCCTGGGCCCCATCGTGTGCCTCGCTCTGGCAGGTTGCGGCCCGGAGAAGACCCATCCGGAGTCCCATCCTGAGCATTCCCAGGCTTCCTCCGGGGAGGCCCCCCTAGACCACGAAGAGCACGAAGAAGGCGTCCTCACCCTGTCGGCGGAGAAGCTCGCCGCCGTCGATCTGGTAGCCGCCACGGCGCAGCTGCGCCCCCTCAACCCGCAGCTCGAGACCACCGGTGAGGTGGACTATGAGCAGGACCGGCTGGCCCACGTCAGCCCCCGCATCCCCGGCCGGGTGGCGCGGGTGAACGCCCGCTTAGGCGAGCGGGTCCGAGCTGGTCAGGCGCTGGCGGTGATCGACTCCATCGAGCTGGGGGAGGCCAAGGTGCGCTATCTGGCGGCGCGCAGCCGCACGGATCTGGCGCAGGAGAACTTCGACCGGGAGGAGGCTCTCTACGGGGACGGCATCACCTCCCAGCGGGACCTCCTGGAGCATAAGACAGAGCTCGTGCAGGCCCGGGCGACGAGCCAGGGAGCCCGGGAGACCCTGCGTCTCTACGGCCTGACGGAGGAGCAGATCGCCGCCCTGGAAGCCGGTGACTCCGGCGCCGCCCTGCTGTCGGTGCGGGCGCCCATCGGCGGCCGGGTGGTGAAGAAACACGTCACCGTCGGCGAGCTGGTGATGCCGGAGAAGAACCTCTTCACCATCGCGGACCTGAGCCGAGTGTGGGTGTGGATCGACGTCTTCGAACGGGATATGGCGCTGGTTCACGAAGGTGACGCCGTGGAGGTGCGGGTCGACGCCTTCCCGGACCGCGATTTTCACGGCGAGGTGGTGTACATCGGCGCCGAGGTGGCGCCGGATACCCGCACCGTCCGCGCCCGCATCGACGTCCCCAACCCGGAGCGTCTGCTGCGCCCGGGAATGTTCGCCGCGGTCCGGCTCACGGATCCCCATGGCGGCTCCCTCCAAACACCGGCTCCGGAGGCGCTGGTGGTCCCGGCGGCGGCGGTGGTGCGGGACGGCGAGCGAACGCTGGTATTCAGTCCCCTGGGCGACACCACGAGCGGCTCCCGGGGCGATGCGCGGAAGGTCTCCCGCTTCCGGGCTCTGCCGGTGCAAACAGGCCGGCGGCAGGGTGAGTGGGTGGAAGTGCTGGCGGGCCTCGAGGCCGGCGACGCGGTGATCACCGAAGGCACCTTCGTGCTCAAATCCGAGCTCGCCCGGGAAGACCTGGGCGGCGGCCACAGCCACTGAGAGGGGGAGCCATGATTCGACGCATCATCGACTTCTCCCTCGATCACCGTCTGCTGGTCATCGCCCTCTGGTTGCTCGTCGCCGGCATCGGCGCCCGCGCCCTGCTGCAACTCCCCATCGACGCGGTGCCGGACGTCACCAACGTGCAGGTGCAAGTGCTCACCAACAGCCCCGGGCTGGCCCCGGAGGAGGTGGAGCGCTTCATCACCTTCCCGGTGGAGACCTCCATGTCCGGACTGCCGCGCATCGGCGAGATCCGCTCGGTGTCCAAATTCGGACTGTCCGTGGTCACCGTGGTCTTCGACGAGGGCACGGACATCTACTGGGCCCGCCAGCTGGTCGCCGAACGCCTCACGGAGGCCCGGGAAACCATCCCCGAAGGCTACGGTGAGCCCACCATGGGCCCCATCTCCACCGGTCTCGGGGAGATCTACCAATTCGAGGTACGGGCGGAGAATCCTTGTGCCGAAGGGGCTCCCGACACCGATGACTGCTACACCCCCATGGAGCTCCGGACCCTCCTCGACTGGACCGTCAACTACCAGCTGCGCTCGGTGCCGGGGATCGTCGAGGTCAACTCCTTCGGCGGTCTGCTCAAGACCTTCCAGGTAAGCCTCGACCCCGAGCGCATGACCGCCTACGGGCTGTCCGTGGGAGACGTTCTCGACGCCGTCCGCGCCAGCAACCGCGCCGTCGGCGGCGGCTACATCGCCCACCAGGGGGAGCAGTATCTGGTGCGCGGTGAGGGCCTGGTGGAGGGCTTGGAGGACATCCGCCGCATCGTCCTGGCCCACGACGAGGCGGGAACGGCGGTGACCGTCGACGACATCGCCACCGTCGAGCTGGCACCGATGATCCGCCAGGGAGCGGTGACCCGAGACGGCGAGGGGGAAGCGGTGGTAGGTATCGTCATGATGCTCATGGGAGAAAACTCCCGGGTGGTGGTGGACCGGGTGAAGGAGAAGATGGAGCAGATCTCCACCACCCTTCCCGAGGGCGTCTTCATCGATCCCTTCTACGACCGCACGGAGCTGATTCGGCGCACCATCCACACCGTGGCCAAGAACCTCGCCGAGGGCGGGCTGCTGGTGGTGCTGGCGCTGCTGCTCCTGCTGGGCAGCCTGCGGGGCGGGCTCATCGTCGCCTCCGCCATTCCCCTCTCCATGCTCACCGCCTTCATCGCCATGGAGCGGCTGGGCATCTCGGGGAATCTGATGAGCCTGGGGGCCATCGACTTCGGGCTCATCGTTGACGGCTCGGTGGTGATGATCGAGAACATCGTCCGCCGCCTCCACCACCGCCGCGACGACCTGGCCACGCCGCATCTGGAGAAGGTCCGTGGCGCGGCCCACCAGGTGGCCCGGCCGGTGGTCTTCGCCGTCGGCATCATCATCATCGTCTATCTGCCCATCCTCGCCCTGCGGGGGGTGGAAGGGAAGATGTTCCGGCCCATGGCGCTCACCGTGGTCTTCGCCCTCGCCGCTTCGCTGCTGCTGGCCCTGACCCTGATGCCGGTGCTGGCGAGCCTCTTCCTGCGCCGGGTGTCGGAGCGCGAGCCTCTGCTCTTCCGCTGGGCGCGGCGCCTCTACGTGCCGCTGCTGGACCGCTCCCTGGGACACCGCCGGGTGACCGTCGGGGCGGCGCTGGCGATCTTCGTCGCCAGCCTGCTGCTCACCCCCTTCCTCGGCGCCGAATTCATCCCGCGACTGGACGAGGGAGCCATCGCCATGCAGATCTGGAGGCTGCCCTCCATCTCCCTGGAGGAGTCGAACCGCATCTCCAGCCAGGCGGAACGGGTACTGCTGGAAGAATTCGCCGAGGAGATCGACACCGTGGTCTCCCGCACCGGCCGGGCGGAGATCGCCACCGATCCCATGGGGGTGGAGATCAGCGACACCTACTTGATGCTCCATCCCCTGGACCGCTGGCGCTACGACTCCAAGGAAGCGTTGGTGGAAGCCGTCGAGGAGACCATGAACCGGCGCATCCCCGGAGCTATCTTCAGCTTTTCTCAACCCATCGAGCTGCGGGTGGCGGAGCTGCTCTCGGGAGTGCGCTCGGACGTCGCGGTGCAGATCTACGGCGACGATCTCGAGGAGCTCAAGACCGCGGCGGACGAGGTCGTTGGAGTGCTCCAGGGCATCCCCGGCGCCTCCGACGTCAAGGCCGAGCAGACCACCGGCCTGCCCATGCTGCGGGTGCGCATCGACCGGCCAGCGGCGGCGCGCCTCGGGGTCCACGCCGAGGACATCCTGGAAGTGGTGGAGGCGGTGGGCGGCGCTCCCGCGGGTCTGGTGCTGGAGGGCCAGCGGCGGTTCCGTCTGCAGGCCCGCTTCGCCGCCCCGGTGCGGGAGGATCTGGAGCGCATCCGCGACCTGCGGGTGGCGGCGCCGCCGGCGACTCCCGGGGGACCGCGGCGGCTGGTGCCCCTGGAGGAGGTCGCCGAGGTGACCATCGAGGAAGGGCCGGCGCAGATCAGCCGCGAGCGCATCAGCCGGCGCATCAGCGTCGAGGCCAACGTCCGCGGGCGAGATCTCGGCTCCTTCATCACCGAAGCCCGGCGGGCGGTGGCGGCGGAGGTGGAGCTGCCCACGGGCTGGAGTCTCGAGTGGGGCGGCCAGTTCGAGAACCTGCAATCCGCCTCCCGCCGGCTGATGCTGCTGGTGCCCCTGGCGCTGGCGCTGATCTTCCTCCTCCTCTACTCCACCTTCCGTTCAGGACGGCTGGCGGCGCTGATCTACCTCAACGTGCCCCTGGCCATCACCGGCGGCATCGTCGCCCTGGCGCTGCGCGGCTACCCCTTCTCCATCTCCGCCGGCGTCGGCTTCATCGCCCTCTTCGGCATCGCGGTGCTCAACGGCGTGGTGCTGGTCTCCTATATCGTCGAGCGCAGCGAAGGGAAGGGGTCCCCTCGGGAGGCGGCCCAGGAAGCAGCACGAGAAGGCGCGCTGGTACGCCTGCGCCCGGTGCTGATGACCGCCCTGGTGGCCTCCTTGGGCTTCGTCCCCATGGCTCTGGCCACCAGCGCCGGAGCCGAGGTGCAGCGTCCCCTGGCGACGGTGGTCATCGGCGGCCTGGTCACCTCCACCCTGCTCACCCTCCTGGTGCTGCCGACGGTCTATGCTTGGATCGCTCCGGCGGCACCGCCGGAAGCAGACGGGCCGCAGGAGCCAGCCCCGAAAGCGAGGCGAGAACCATGAGCCACGGTCATCATCACGGACATTCTCACGGCCACAGCCACGGCCACGGAGCCGGGGCCGGCGACGATCGGGGCGGCAATCTGCGCCGTCTGGCCTTCACCCTCGGCCTGGTGCTGTTGTACATGGTGGCGGAGGTGGTGGGAGGGCTGCTCACCGGCTCCCTGGCGCTGCTGGCGGACGCCGGCCACATGCTCTCCGACGCTGCTTCTCTGGGCCTTGCCGTCTTCGCCCTGTGGATCGCCCGCCGCCCCAGCTCGCCCAACCGCACCTTCGGCTACCACCGCACGGAGATCCTCGCCGCCCTGGCCAACGGCATCACCCTGGTGGCGGTGGCGGTGTTCATCGTGGTGGAAGCGGTGGAGCGCTTTCAGAGCCCGCAGCCCGTCGACGGCCAAACCATGCTGTGGATCGCCGTCGGCGGCCTGGTGGTCAACCTCGCCGGCTTGAAGATTCTCCACGGCGGTCAGGGGGAGTCCCTCAACCTGCGAGGCGCCTGGCTGCACGTGCTGGCGGACACCCTGGGCAGCGTCCAGGCCATCGTCGCCGGCGCCCTGATCTGGGCCTACGGCTGGAACCTCGCCGATCCCATCGCCTCGGTCCTCATCGCGGTACTGGTGGTGTGGTCCTCCTGGACCCTGCTGCGGGATTCGGTCAACGTGCTGATGGAGGCCACCCCCCGCCACCTCGACGCCGAGGAGGTGCAGGCGACCCTGGCAGCGGTGGACGGGGTGGTGAGCGTCCACGACCTGCACATCTGGACCATCACCTCGGGCTTCGAGTCCCTGTCGGTGCACGCCTGCATCGAGGACCGCGACCGCGGCGAGATCCTGGACGAGATCCGCGCCATCGCCCGCAATCGCTTCGGCATCGAGCACAGTACGGTGCAGATCGAGGAAGGAGACCCCTGCGACCAGGCCGACTGCGGATGAACCGTGGAGGACGACCGCGGGGGTCGAGAGTCAGGGACCGGTGGAGGACCAGGCCGTGCTGTCCCCGGACTCGAAATTGTCCGAAAAGATCCACTTCCCCGGCGCTTCGGCGTTGGCTTCGTAGGCGCCGCTGTAGCAGAAGAGACCCAGCCGTTCGGCGCCCCGCTGGTCGGTATCCGCGCAGGAGCTGGAGGAGACCAGCAAGAGCGTGTTCTCGCCGTCGGTGGTCAGGGGATGGCTGGGAGTGGGACCTCCGTAGCCGGCTAGGGTGGCGAAGAGATCGAGGGTGGTCGAGACGTCCCCGGGGTGGGTGAGGTTGCAGCCGGTATCCGGCGCACCGCCCACCGGCCGATCGACGTTGAAGCCTTCGGAGGTGAGGGTTCCGGGACGATCGCAGGAGCCTTGGATGACCGAGGCGAAGAGGTCGAGGTCGGAGTCGAATGCCAGATCCACCGAGGAGGTCACCAGCGGCTCCCGAGACTTCAGACTGACGAATTCGAAGCCGATGGCGGAATTTTGTGCCGCCAGCTCCGTGCCACGGTCGAAGGTGGCCACCGACTGGTTCTGACTGAGGGTGGAGTTGCGCAACAACAGCGAGCTGTTCTGCAAGAAGATGCCGCCGCCGTAGGCATCATTGACTCCGGCCTGGCCCACGGTGTTGCGCACAAAGGCGGACTCGTGAATGGAAAACGAACCGCTGCCCAGGTAGAGCCCGCCGCCGCGCATCGAGGTGTCGGCACTGGCGGCGGTGTTGTGCTCGAAGGACGAGCGCTGGATCACCACCGTGGTCGCGCCGCCGAAAAACCCACCGCCGCCGCCGGTGAGGCCGGCCTGTCCGTTGCGCGCCGTGATCCGGTCGAGAACCACGGTGGAATCGGCGCTTTGGATGAAGAACCCAGCCCCCTGCCCCGCCGTCTGGCATCCGTCGAAGGTGACGTCGGTGAGGTCCAGAGAGCCCGGCGTGGTGGGGGCCGCCCAATATAGACAGCCGCCGAAGTCCGCCGCACTGCCGCCCCGAAAGTGGACGTCGGTGAGCTCCAGGGAGTCGGCGCGAAAGAAGTACAGCGAGCCTCCCAACTCCAGGCCGCCGCTGTTCACCGCCGTCCCGCCGTCGAAGGTCATATGCCCGACGAGGTGAACGGCTCCCGCAGATGAGTGAACCTCGAGAATGCGGTCGGTGGCCAGCTGGCGGATCACCGGCCGGGTGTCTGGGCTGGCAGAGAGCATCAGATCCTGAGCCTCGACAATGTCCAAATCCCCGGTCAGCCCCAAGTCCTCCTCCGCCCCGGGAAGGCTGAGCTGGTGAATACCATCCGCCAAAACCACGGTGGACGCGACTCCGTCAGAATTCGCCCGAATCAAGGCTCCCCGCAGCGAACAATCTTCCGGCACCCCATCCAGACAGTCGCTGGCCGTGCCGTCGTCGTCGAGACGATCCACCTGGTAGGCCCCCCCAGGATGGAGACACCGCCATCGAGGGCTGGAAGAGGCTCCGCTTGCACCGCCGCGGGAAGCCAAGCTGCCAGCGCCATGAAGACCCACACCGATAGAAGAGAGCGCTCGGGCTTCGACGCAAAGCGGATGCTATGGACCATTGGGGCCTCCTCAGGCTGTGAGTTCTTGGGCTGAGCTGGCTAGGTTCGGCTTCTTGAGATCAGCTTCTGGGGTTGGGCTGCTAGGGATGGGCTGCTGACGTCCAGCCCCGAGCCCATCCCGGAAAGCCGTGCCTCACCGCACAATCAATAGCATAATGCGCACAAGGCTAATTGAAAACCGGCACTCATCTCATCTGCCCGCGCAGCAGGCAAGTACGGAGGAAGCTCGCAGACCTCCTCGGGGCCCTACCCGAGGGCTTCTTCTTCTGTCTCGGGCGTGCTGTCGCTAGGGGTGAGAAGAGATCAGGGGCTGGACAAGACCCCGTTCACAGCCTTGCTTCACCTGTCTCCAGTCCGCACCTATCCCCAGTCCGGCGCCCTAGCCACGGTCCGGCTCCTGGTAGGAGGACCAATATTCGTCTAGAGCCTCCTGGGCGGGATTGTCGGCGAGGGACTTGTCAGCAGAGCTACAGCCAGCGTATTCGCTCGCCAGATATTGCAGCAGCCGCACCGTCGCCCGCTGCTGGGCCGGGTCGAGGCGGTGGGCGATCTCCTGGGGGGCTGAGCGCAACTCGCGGACCAACTTGTCGTCCACGGCCCCGGGGTCCTCCACATCTACCGAGAGCAGCGCCAAAGCGGGCAGGTAGTAAGCGAGGCCGCCCGGGGAGAGGAAGCTCATGGTGTCCCGCAGGGTGACGCCGTCCGCCTCCTCCAGCACGTCGCTCCAGGAACGTCCCTGGAAGAAGTCCCACGCCTCCTCGAGCTCCGCTCCGCGGCTTCCTGGCTGGCGCTCCAACAGGCCATCGTCCCCGGGGTAGGGGCGGCCCGAGAAGGCGGCCCTCATGGTTCTCCGCAGATTCGCGACGGTTGGAGACTCCGTTGAGAGTCCGGTAGCGGGAGCCCTCGGGCTCCCGTTCAACCGTGTACCTTCCCCCGCCGACGCAGACCCTTCGGGCGCTCTTTCCATATCGGACTTCCCTCCTGGGGCCTGCCTCCTCAGCCCGCAGCTCGGGCTAATTCCAACTCCCCCATCGCCCAGGCCCCGCCGGGGTCAAACCCCGAACTGATGACGTAGTAGGAGCTGCTCCAAGAGCTCAAGAACTTAAATTGACACTTAGGAATCTCTCACCGAGCCTCCCGCACTGTCAAGGTCTCGCAAGCTCTGTTTGACTGCGCGGGAGGGGAAATCACCTCCCTGTCATACCGTGAGGGAGCGTGATCGCGGAGGCTCGGCGAGGTGGGACTGCAGCGGGAGAGCCGGCTTGCCCCCGAGGCAGCCAGGGAGAGGAGAAGATCGGGAAAGGGCCGGAGAACCCGACCCTTGAGGATTGAGATCAGGAAAGACGAGGACTCAACCGCTCCATCGGATCCGCCATCCGGCGGCGATGGAAAAGTCCGGAGAGGCATCGCTGAGCCCCGCGCCGACGGTCAGGCTGAGGCTACGGGCAGCCGCCTTCGTCCCGGCACCGAGGCTGCGATTGAGGGTCAGGCTCGCCTGCAGGGGAGCTTCGGCGCCGTCGATGATCTCGGTGGCGCCAAAGATCGAGGCGAGAGCGGAGTAGCGGCCTTCTGCCCAGCTGCGGCCGAGGCCCAGGCTGTAGCTGAGGCCGTCCTCGAGCTCCAGGTCCGGCAGATCGCCGTAGACCCAATAGCCCAGATCCGCCAACAGCAGGCTACGGCCCAACCGGTTGGCCAGGGTGAGACCGGCGCCATAATCCCATTCGCCGGTCCCGAAGCCGCTGTCCTCGTCGGCCAAGGGGGGCTTGACCGCACCGTAGACTCCGAACCGCGGGCCGGCGGAATCCCCCGCCCTCCGCCAGTCGAGGCGTAGGAGCGGATCTCCGACGCCGGTTTGGTCGAAGTCCAGAGTGTCCGGATCGGGAACCTCCACCACCCCCCGACCACCGCGACCCGAGCCCATGGACGAGCCGCTGCCGGTACCGTCGGTGCCGGAGGAATCGCCATCCTGACCCAGTCGGCGGCCGGAAGGCACGGGAGTCCCGCCGGCGTAGGTGATGTAGGGCGAGTCCTGATCGATGAGCGGCAGGCTCGCCGACAGGGTCCAGGCCCCGGTTTCGTAGGTCAGGCCACTGTAGAGCAGCAGGCTCCGAGTGGTCTCACTGAGGGAGTAGTCGCCGGAAGCGAGCTGCAGCGAGCCGCTGTAGCTCCAATCTCCCGACTGGCCCAAGGCCGGGCCGGCCACAGCCAAGGCCGCTGTGGCCAGCACTATCCAAGCTCGTAGATGAGGTCTCATGGCGGGGCTCCCGAAGAATCACGAGCCGGCGTCCGGCTTGTGCAACCGATCGCGCATGCGGTCCATGGTCTGCAGAGCGTCCTCCAGCGGACCGGTCATGTCTTCGATGTGCTCGCGCAGGCGATCCATGTCTCGCTGCATGTCCCGGTCGCGAGCGAAGTCCGGATCCTGCAAATTCTGGTGGATGCGGTCCATGGCCCGGGTCATGTCCCCGGCCAGAGTCGCCACCGAGTCGCAGAGTTGCATCATCTGCCGATCCCGGTCCCCCATGCCGGCCATCTGGCCACCCATGGCTTGTCCACCCATAGACTGGCCGCCGGCGGCGGGTTTCCCCGTCCCGGCCATCTGTTCCATCATCCGATTTGCTCGCTGCTCCAGGCGCTGCACGCGCTCCAAAGCCTGAGTCATGCGCTCCATCTGGCGCTGATTCATATGCTGAGCCGCCTGCTGTTGAGCCGCCTGCTGTTGAGCTGCCTGCTGCTGGTTCATCTGTTGCTGAGCCCCCTGGGGATCAGCACCGCCCCGGGCAGCTCCACCTTGGGCCGCCACGGTTCCGACAACCAAGAGCAGAGAAAGAACGGAGACCACTAGGAAAATCTTCACTCGGGGAATCATCTCTGGCTCCTTTCCTCGGAAGCTGGAGGAGCGCCACTGTGACGCCACCAACCACTTCCTACCTATTCATTAGAGACAAAGAGCGGGCTGAGAGTTTCACCGAGCCCGAGCCCGAGCTCGGGAGCCAGCAGGCTTCCGCATCGAGTCCGTCGGCACCCCTCCAAGGGTCGCCGGAGAGACGGCTCGCGGCCCGCCGGGGGCCTTTCGTCGGCCTCGAACGGGCTGCTGAAGACAGAATCCTGGGCGTTTCGGCGGTCTCTGCTGCTAAACTCGCGCGACGCCGACCCCAGGCCGGCCCCGGAACAAGCTGCCACCGGTGGAACCCACCCTCTGCCCGGCGGTTCTTGGGTCTCGGGAAATTCCTCGGCGGGGCACCATCGCTGGCACTGAAGTCACGCTGGAAAGCCCCTGGAGAAGTCGATGAGGCACGACGACACCGTGGGCTTCGAAGTGCTCCGCGCCCTGCGGCGGATCCTGCGGCGGGTCTCCCTCCACTCCCGCGAGCTCGCCCGCCACACGGGCCTCACCCTCCCCCAGTTGATCAGCCTCAAGGCCATTGCCGAGAGCGCCGACAAAGAAGTCACCATCGGCTCCATCAGCTCCCGCGTCTCGTTGTCGTCGGCGACGGTATCGAGGATCATCGACCGGCTGGTGTCGAAGGACCTGGTGGAGCGCTACCGTAGCGAGTCGGATCGCCGCAAGGTTTTGCTTCGGCTTACCGAGCATGGAGCCGAGCGGTACCACGCGCTGCCGGCGCCGCTGGATGAGCGGTTCCTCGAACGACTGAAGGACATCTCGGAGCGCGAGCGCCTCTCCCTGCTGGCGGCGCTGGACCGCATCGTCCAGCTGATGGACGCGGAAGCCGAGGATGCGGCACCGATCCTGGTCGAGGGCGTCGAGGTCGAGGACGAATAGCGACTCAGGGGGCGAGGCTCTGCCACCACTTCTCCACCCCCTGCAGGAGCATCTCCACCGCGATGCTGCCGATGAGCAGCGCCACTAGCCGGCCCACCACTTCGACATAGCGCTCCACCAGGTCTACCCGGCGGACGGAGACCCAGTCGTGAAGCACCTTGAATGCCAGCAGCGATCCGATGGCGGCGGTCATGGCCAGCACGATGGCCAGCGCCGCCGGCAGCATCGGCAGCCGCGCACCGACGAGGATGCTGGCGCTCACCGTGCCCGGTCCGATGAGAAAGGGCATGGCCACTGAGCCGGCGAGATGCTTGGCGTCCCCCCGAATCTCGGAGATGCTCTCCGGCCCGTGAAAGACGAAGCGCAGGGCGATGAGCAGAAAGACGACACCGCCGAAGATGAGAAAGGCGGCGAAGCGCACGTGGAGGACGTCGTTGAAAACACGATCCCCCATCCAGCTGAAGGCGATGAACACCGCGGTGGCGATGAGCGATCCCCGGATCAGGACGCTCTGAAAGGTCTTGCGATTGAGCCGCCGGATCAGGCCCAGCAGATAGATGCTCAACAGGAAGGGATTGACCAGGACGAAGAGCAATCCCGCCGCTTCGATCAGCTCGTTCCAGTTCATGCGAGTCTCGAAGCCTTTCTCAGCGCCCCGCCGCGACCGCTTCCGGAGCGCTGGCCAGGGAGTCCTTGGAGAAGGGAGCAACCTCCGGCACCAGTCCCTGGTCCACCGCCAGCTCGGCGAGGAGGATGGCGCCGCCGGCGGCGCCCCGCAGCGTATTGTGAGAGAGCGCCACCATCTGGTAGCCGCCCAGCGGGCACGGCCGCACACGGCCGACGGTGACCGCCATGCCGCCACCGCGGGAGCGATCCACCCGCGGCTGCGGGCGATCCTCCTTCTGAGTCACCACCACCGGAGTCTCCGGAGCGGTGGGTAGCCCACGCTCCTGAGGTTCGGCGCGGAATTCCCGGAGCGCCGCCTCCACCTCCTCCACGGAGGGGTCGCCATCGAGCTCTACCGAGATGCAGAGCAGATGGCCGTCGATCACCGGAACCCGATTGCATTGAGCGCTGACGGTGATCTCCGCAGGATGGATCTCCCCCGATTCCAGAGTGCCGAGGATTTTGCGCGGCTCGTTCTCCAGCTTATCTTCTTCGCCGGAGATATAGGGCACCACATTGTCCACAGCGTGCAGGCTCGAGACTCCCGGAAAACCGGCACCGGAGAGGGCCTGGAGCGTCACCACCCGCACCTGGCGAATACCGAAGGCGTCCTGTAGCGGCTTGAGCACGCAGACCAGGCCGATGGTGGAGCAATTGGGATTGGTGATGATCGCCCCCTCCCCGTGCTTCTGCTCCTCCACCAAGCCCAGATGCTCCGGATTGACCTCCGGCACCACCAACGGCACATCCGGATCCATGCGGTGGCTGCGGGCGTTGGAGACGACGAAATGGCCGGCGGCGGCAAGCTCCCGTTCCGCCTTGTCCGCCGCCGAGGCTTCGAGGGCGGAGAAGAGGATGCGGCACTCCGGTGCCGGCCCCAACAGCCGTACCTCCAGGTCCGCGACGGATTCCGGAATGTCCTGCTCCTGCATCCAGGTCGCGGCCTCACGATAGGGCTTGCCGGCGGAACGCTGGGAGCCGAAGAGGGCCACTGGCTCGAACCAGGGATGGTCCGCCAGCAGGGTGAGGAAGCGCTGCCCCACGGCGCCGGTGGCGCCCAAGACGCCCACCGGAATGCGCTCGCGGGCGCCGTCGGGAGGAGTATTGCTGTGCTCGTGGCTCTGGGTATTCATGATCTTCGTCCTTTCGGGATCGGCCCGCTGGAACCCCCGGCGCTCCATCGACTCTCGAGGCGAGAGTCCGGAGCCGGAGAGTTCCCAATCTTCATCGGCGCACCGAGATGGATATTCGTCTGTTGAAAAAGGCAGAGAAGGGGAAGAACGGCGGTAGCTCCAGCGAGCTACCCGGCCTCCAGCACCCGCTTGAGAAAGGTGCGGGTTCGAGGCTCTTCCGGGTCCTCGAGAATCTGCTGCGGCGGCCCGTCCTCGACGATTCGTCCGGAGTCGAGGAAGAGAATGCGGTCGGAGATCTCGCCGGCGAAGCCCATCTGATGGGTCACCACCAGGATGGTCATATCGCTGCGGGAGAGCTCCCGCACCACCTCCAGAACCTCCCCCACCACCTCCGGGTCGAGGGCCGAGGTGACCTCGTCGAAGAGCATCACCTTGGGATTCATCGCCAGGGCTCGGGCGATGGCCACCCGCTGTTTCTGGCCGCCGGAGAGCTGCGCCGGGTAGGCGTCGGCGCGGTCCTCCAAGCCCACCATGGCCAGCAGCTCCCGCCCCTGGGTCTCCGCCTCCCTGCGGCTCTTGCCCGCCACGTGAACGGGAGCCGCGGTGATGTTGCCCAGGGCGGTCATGTGGGGGAAGAGGTGGAAGTGCTGGAAGACCATGCCCACCTGAGAGCGCACCCGGCGCTGGTGGGCGTCGTCCGCCGGCACCTCGCGGCCGTTCTTCTCCATGGTGTAGAGGCTCTGGCCGTCGATGAGGATGCGCCCTTCGTCCACCGGCTCCAGGCCTTGGACGATGCGCAACACGGTGGACTTGCCGCTGCCGCTGGGGCCGATGAGGGAAACCCGTTCCCGCGGCTGCACCGTCAGGCTCAGGCCGGAGAGCACCTCCACCTCGCCAAAGCGCTTGGAGACATTCTGGATCTCGATGATGGGCTGAGCATCAACGTCCTTGGACCCGGGGGAGTCCTCGGCGCCGGAGGGAGTCGTGGAATCAGGCATGGCGTACCACCAGACGGTTCTCGACCCAGCCCACCAGCCGCGACGACAGAACGCTCACCAGCAGGAAGAGCATGGCGACGAGGGTCATGGGTTCGAGGTAACGGAATTGCTCGGCACCGATGACCCGGGCGGTCTGCAGTAGCTCCGCGACGGTGATGGCGGCGAGCATGGGAGAGTCTTTGAACATGGCGATGAGGTAGTTGCCCAGAGCCGGCACCACCGGCGGCAGAGCCTGGGGCAGAATCACCTTGCGCCAGGTCTGCCAGCGCGAGAAGCCCAACGACTTGGCAGCCTCCCACTGCCCGCGGGCAACGCCGTCGATGCCCGCGCGGTAGACCTCGGCAGTGTAGCTGCTGTAGTGCAGCCCCAAGGCCACGACGCCGGTGAGCAGCGGCGAGAAGGCCGGGCCGATCTTGGGCAGAGCGTAGAACAGGAAGTAGATCTGAATCAGCAGGGGCGTGCTGCGAATGAAATCCACCGCCAGATCCACCGGGCCGGCGACCCAGCGGTTCCCGCGCCGCAGGATGGTCCACAGCAGCCCCAGGGGCAGGGCGATGGCCATTCCCAGCACCGTCGCCAACACGGTCACCCCCAACGCTCGGAAGAGCGCCGGCAGGATTTCCCAGGCGAAGGCCCAGTCGAAGATGGTGGTATTCATACTCTAGAAGCTCGGAAACCGTTCAAGCGAGGGCGGCGTCGCGGCCGCGGGCCAGCCGGCGCTCCAGCCGCCCCATGCCCCAGGTGATGAGCCGCGCCAAGGCGTAGTACAGGATCAAGACCACGGCGTAGATCTCGAGGGTTCGCAAGGTGGCGTCGCGCAGCAGCTGCCCCTGGAAGGTCAGCTCGTGGACGGTGATCAGGGAGGCCAGGGCGCTGGCCTTGAGAAGCTCGATGAGGAGGTTGCCCGCGGGGGGCATCATGGCCACCGCCGCCTGAGGCACCACGATGCGCCAGCGGATCTGGCGCGGAGTAAAGCCCAGGGCCACCCCCGCCTCCCGCTGTCCCGGCGGCACTGCCTGGATCGCTCCACGCACCACCTCGGCGCCGTAGGAACCGATATTCAATCCCAGCACAACGATGCCCGCGGTGATGGCGTCGAGGCGAATGCCCACGAAGGGCAGGGCGAAATAGAACCAAAACAGCTGCACCAGCGCCGAGGTACCGCGGAAGACCTCCACATAACCGGTGGCGACGGCCCGTACCGCAGCTCGCTTCGACAGCCTCCCCAACCCCGCTGCCAGCGCGCACACTACCGCCAGGACAGCCCCGCCGAGGGTCAGCACTACCGTCGCCTGTACCCCGGCCAAAAGGCCCGGGAGCAGGTCCAGGGGAGGGGGAAGGGAATTCACTGGAGACTAGACTTTCTGCTTAGACTTCGTTCTTACTGCGGGATAACCAGTGAGGACGGCGATTCGGGTCGATTCTCGAAGCCAGCCTTGGGTGATCTCAGCTGGCGTTGTCCGGCTGGCACAGGGTCTCGGTGGTGGCGTCCCCCGGCAGCTCGCTAGCGCCGAAGCCGAAGGGTTCCACCAGCTGCCGATGCTCTTCGCTGCCCAGGAAGGCGGCGAGCTCACGATTGACCGCCGCCACCAGCTCCTGATCCGTGGACCGGAAGCCGAAGGCACCGCAGCCCTTCGCCGTCTCGCCGTCGATGACCGGCTGCTGGAAGGGCTCGGCGCGCTCCAGCTGCGGGCTGTTGCGCTTCGCCAACAAGTCCCCGACGGTGAGGCTGGTGCCGGCATAGGCGTCCACCCGCCCCGCCTCGACGCCGGCGATGGCGCTGGGGGCGTCGGGAAAGACCACGACGCGCTCGTCGGGCACGTTCAGATCCCGAGCGTAGCCCCGCTCCACCGTTCCCGCCACCACGCCGAGGGTCGCCGATTCATGGGCGGCGACATCGTTGTAGGAATGCAGGTCCAGGGGATTGCCCGCCGCCACCACGAAGGCCTCACCGATGCAGTAGGTGGGCTCGGAGAAGGCGATCTGCTGGCAGCGCGGCGGCGTGATGTACATGCCGGCGGCGATGAGGTCGAAGCGGCCGGCCTGGAGACCGGGGATCAACGAGCCGAAGTCCGTGAGCACGCCTTCCACCTGCTCCACCCCCAGGTTTCCGAACACCGCGCGAGCGACCTCCGGAGCCTCCCCCGTCACTCGGCCGCTGGCGGTGTCGACATAGGCGTAGGGAGCCTCGTTGGCATAGCCCACCTTCACCACCCCGGTGCGCTGGATGCGCTCCAGGGCACTCTCGTCAGTGGGTGCCGGCTGGCAGGCCAGCTGCCCCACCAGCAGGATGGCGAGACCGATGAGGGGGACCAACACCGCAGCTCCCAACACCCTCGGCCGCCGGCGGCTGCTCGCGGCTTTTTCAGTCTTCATGACGATTGGCGATGAAGTTGGGCCGGGGCGGCAGGCCGCAGAAGGGCGCTACCAGCTTGTTCTCGACGCTGTTGAAGACGGTGAAGCAATTGCTCCGGGGCAGGGGCGTGATGTTCGAGCTCGAACCGTGCATGGTGTTGCACTCGAAGAAGACCACGCTGCCGGCGGGTCCGGTGGCGCCCTCGATACCGCCGGCGTGCACCATCTTGGCCAGATTGTCGTTGTCCGGCACGCCGTATTCCTGCTGCTTCAGCGAGCTCTTGTAGTGCTCCTCCGGGGTCTCGCCGACGCAGGCCAGGAAGTGCTTGTGGGAGCCGGGGATGAGCATCAGCGGCCCATTGAAGGGGCTGTTGTCGGTGAGACTCACGGAGCAGCTGACGGCGCGCATGCGCGGCATACCGTCCTCTACGTGCCAGGTCTCGAAGTCCGAATGCCAGTAGAACTCCTTGCCGCAGAAGCCCGGCTTGTAATTGACCCGGCTCTGGTGGACGTAGACGTCGCTGCCCAGCAGCTGCCGGGCGATTTTCACTACCCGCGGATGCAGGCACAGGCCGCGGAGGATCTCGCTGCTCTCGTGAATGGCGAAGATGCTGCGCACCGCTTTGCTGCTGGGCTCGGTGATCGCCTCCGGCGAGGTCTTGACCTCGTCGCTGGCGCGCAGCCGGTCGAGCTCGTCGATGAACGGAGCCAGCTCGTCGGCGTTGAACATGCGCTCGAAGATCAGAAAGCCCTTCTGCTCATACTGGCGCATGTGCATGATACTTAAGGGGCCGTCGCTCTCGGCGCCCCATACTACGGGGTCTTTGCGCTCCAAGAGCGCCGGCCTGGTACTGACTCTCGATGGATAGAAATCGATGGTCGATTCAGTGGTTGTGGTGGCGGTCGACATGAAGTGGTGTTCCTCCTTCGTGGGAATGATGGATGTGACACCTCGAATGGGCGGGACGAACGGGCGGCGTGAGCCGCCCCGGTCTACAGAACCGTATCAGGCGAGGCAGCCGGCGTCAGGCGGCGCCTCCCCCACCCTGGAGCAGGGGGATAGGCACCGGCCTCGACGTGCACCTCGCAACCGGTGATGGGCGGTGTGAAGACGCAGATCCTACGCATCTGCGTCTTCAACCGCGGAATGTGCTCGTGGTGATCGAGCCCTCCTTACGCCGCGTGGGCCCGCGCCACCGCGTCGAGGCCGGAGGAAATGATGTCGAGACCGGTCTTCAGCTCCGCCTCCGGAGTGGTCAGCGCCGGCAACAGCTTCAAGACTTCGTCCGAGGGGCCGGCGGTCTCGATGATCAGACCGTTCTGGAAGCACTCCCGGGACAGCCGGACGGCGAGGTCGTCCACCAGCTCGACACCCTGAATCAGGCCTCGGCCGCGCACGTCCACCACCAAGTCCGGGTGGTTCTCGGCCATCTCCCGGAGCTGGGTCTCCACCAGCTTCGTCTTGGCCTCGGTCTGCGGGGTCAGGCCCTCGCCCTCCCACAGCTCGAGGGTGGCGGTGGCGGTGACGAAAGCCGGGTTGTGGCCGCGGAAGGTGCCGTTGTGCTCCCCCGGCTCCCAAATGTCGTGCTCCGGCTTCATCAAGACCACCGCCAGGGGCAGGCCATAGCCGCTCAGCGCCTTCGACAGGCACACGATGTCCGGCACGATGCCCGCCTTCTCGAAGCTGAAGAACGGGCCGGTGCGACCACAGCCGACCTGGATGTCGTCGACGATGAGCAGCACGCCGTGGCGCTTCAATAGAGCCGCCAGACGCTTCAGCCACTCATGACCGGCGACGTTGACGCCGCCCTCCGCCTGCACCGTCTCGATGATCACCGCCGCCGGCTTGTCAAAGCCGCTGGAAGAATCCTCCAGCGCGGTCTCCAGGAAGTCCAGGCTATCCACCTCGGACCCCAGGTAGCCATCGAAAGGCACCGGGGTGGCGTTGGCCAGCGGAATGCCGGCGCCGGCGCGCTTGGAGGCGTTGCCGGTAACCGCCAGCGAACCCAGGGTCATGCCGTGGAAGCCGTTGGTGAAGAAGAGCACGCGCTCCCGCCCGGTGACCTTGCGCGCCAGCTTGAGAGCCGACTCCACCGCGTTGGTACCCGTGGGCCCCGGGAACTGCACCTTGTAGGGCAGCTGGCGGGGCCCCAGGATGACCTCGTCCAGGCGCTCCAAGAAGCGCACCTTGGCTTCGGTGGCCATATCCAGGCTGTGGGTGACGCCGTCGCTCTCCAGATACTCCAGCAGGCGCTTCTTGAGCAGCGGATGATTGTGGCCGTAGCTGAGCACGCCGGCGCCAGAGAAGAAGTCGAGGTATTGCTTGCCGTCGACGTCGGTGAGATGAGAACCGCGGGCGGTAGAAAAAACGGTCGGGAAGCTCCGGCAGTAGCCGCGAACCTCCGATTCCATTCGCTGGATGGTCTGTAACATGAGTATCCTCGCTTTGCTTATCGGTAGGGTTGAAACTTGAGTAAAAAGGATCTTTGAATCGTGGAGCCCGGATAAACGTCGACCCCGGGCCGGCAAACCGACCTGGGGGATGTCCCGCGCTGGCCGTTCAGGCTCGGCCAGATCTGGAAAACTGGCTCAGGAGGCCAGTGCTTCGAAGGCCGAGCCCTCGATGGGACCGATGCGGAAAAGATCCTCCGCCTCATGGTCCTGGGGGAAGACCTCCTGGCCCATGAAGTCCTCGACCCGGCACTCGGTATCGAGCTCCCGGGCGAAGCTGCGGAAGAGCTTGCGGGACGGCTCGTTGTCCGGCGTCACCGTGGCCTCCAGATAGCGCACGCCGTCCTCGGCGGTGCGGGCCACCAGCTCTTCCAACAGCCGTCGGCCCAATCCTTGGCCGCGGGCTTCCGGCGCCACCGCCACCTGCCAGACGAAGACCGCCTCCGGATGGGTCGGCGGCCGATACGCCACCACGAAGCCGAGGGGCTCGCCCTCGTCGCTCTCCGCCAACAGGCAGGTGTCGGCAAAGTGGGTGGCCATCAGGACATAGGTGTACGCGCTGTTGAGCTCGAGGGTCCCGGCATCCCCTACGAGACGCCAGAGGTCCGAGCCGTCTTCCATCTGCGGGTGACGAAATCTCATGCGCTGGCGCCTCCTCCCAGCTGGCCGGCCGCGGTGGCCTCCAAGGCGGAGGTGATGAGCTTGCCATGCAGGGCGCGGGTGGTCTGCTCCACCAGCTCGCTCTCCAACAAATAGGTGAAAGAGTGGTCGGAAGCAACGTGACGACCATTGGTGGAACCCACCTGACGGCCGAGCTGCTCGAAGCTGCGCCGATGGTCCTCGGCGTTGCCCAGCCCCCAGCCGATGACGGAGACGGAGCCGAACCCCGTGTCCACCTCGACCCGCGAGCCGAACTCTTCGAAGAGGGTTTCCTGCAGGCCTTCGGCGTCGGCGACGCTCTCCGGCTTGACCAGCATCTCGTGGCGTTCGTTCACCGCACCGCCCAGATAGACATCCGGGCTGCCGCCGGCTTCGAGCACGGCCTTCTGCAGCTCCTCACAGGGCTCCATGGCCACCCGGATCAGCTCCCGGTGACAGGCCACGCCGCGAATCTCCAGCTCACTGCCGCGCTCCGCTTCGAGACCGGTGACGATGGTCCCGGGGGCGTTGCTGAACGTGGAGGCGGCGCGCAGCGGCACGCCCAGGTCGCGGGCGTATTTCACCGCGTCGGTCTTGAGCACGCTGGCGCCGTGGCGGGCGAGCTCGAGCATCTCCTCGTAATCGATGACTTCCAGGGGCTGAGCCTCTTCGACGATGCGCGGATCGGCGGTGAACACACCGTCCACGTCGCTGAAGATTTCGCACCGTTCGGCGTTGAGGGCCGCGGCCAGTGCGACGGCGGTGGTATCCGAGCCGCCCCGGCCGAGGGTCGTGGTCTCTCCCTCCGGCGATGAACCCTGGAATCCGGCCACCACCACCACCTTGCCCTGCTCCAACTCCTCAATGATGCGGGTCGGCTCGACCCGGTCGATCTCGGCGTTGAAGTGGCGATTGCAGGTGATGATGCCGCTCTGGGCCCCGGTGAGGGAGATGGCATCCTGCCCTAGCTCCTGAATGGTGAGGGTGAGCAGAGCCGTGGAAATGCGCTCTCCGGAAGACAGCAGCATGTCCAGCTCTCGGCGATCCGGGGACCTGGAAAGCCCCTGGGCCACCTGCAGCAACTCCTCGGTGGTGTCGCCCATGGCGGACACCACCACGACGATGCCGTATCCCGACTGGCGGGACCGGACGATGCGCCGGGCTACGTGCTGTAATTTATGTTGATCGGCGACGGAACTTCCGCCGTATTTTTGAACCTTGATCTTCATGGTCGTGTCTCCTTGTGAGACAGATCTCAAGAATAGTGTTTTGCTTTTTTCTTAAGAGGTTCCTAGCTTCTTGGAAGGCGGGGGATGCCTTCCTCTCGATGAAGAAGCTGTGAAATCATTGCGGCAGCAATGTGTGCTGCAGCAAGTATTATTGTAAGACCTGCCCCCAGGAATTGCAAGGACCAGGCTCAGATAACTTCAGATATTTGCGATAAGCCTCAAAAAACCCGCCCCCGAAGCCCCCACGGGGCCCCTTGAGGACGGGCTTGTCGGACGGGCCAGTGGCCCCGACCAGAGCCACCGGGACGCCTCTCGCCTGCGAACCTACTCAGGTCTCCTCCGAGACCTACTCAGGAACCAGCGACCTCGATCACTGAGCGGAACCGCACCTTGCCGCTCTTCATGTGCTCGATGGCCTCCGAGGCCTGGGCCAGCGGGAAGGTCTCGATCATCGGCCGAATGCCGTGCTGCTGAGCGAACTCCATCGTGTCGGTGGAGTCGATGGCGGTGCCCGAGGACCAACCCTGCACCCGGCGGTCAGCGGAGATGAGGTCGATGGCGGAGATGGTCAACGGCTCCCCCGCGGCCCCCACCACCATCACCACGCCCTCCATTCCCAGCCCCGGCACCAACGCCGAGATGGCCTCAGCATTGGGCGCCGTCGCCAACAACACCTTCGCTCCCCCCAGCTCCTGGAGCGCCTGCCCCAGATCGCCGGCCTCCGAATCCACGTAATGATCCGCCCCCAGCTCGTGAGCGAAGTCCTTCTTCTCCGCCCCGCGGGAGATGGCCACCACCCGGAAGCCCATGGCATGGGCGAACTGCACTCCCAGATGCCCGAGGCCTCCGAGACCCTGAACTCCCACCAAGTCCCCCGGGCGCGCCCCCGCGTTGCGCAGGGCGTTGAAGGTGGTCACGCCGGCACACAGCAACGGCCCGGCATCGGCAAAGGCCATCCCCTCCGGCACCCGTGCCAGCGCCACCGCCGGTGCCACCACGTACTCGGCGTAGCCGCCGTTCATGGAGAGGCCGGTGATCTGGGCGTTCTCGCAGTGGATGAATCTGCCCCGCAGGCAGGCGTCGCAGCTGCCGTCGTGCCCACCGTGCCAGCCCAGCCCCACGCGGTCGCCGCTCTGGAAGTGCGTTACCCCCTCCCCCACCGCATCCACCACGCCGGCCACCTCGTGGCCCGGAACGCGCGGAAATTGCAGCCCCGGCCACAGGTTCTCGGTGACGAAGAGATCGCTATGGCACACCCCACAAGCGTGCACCTTCACCCGCACCTCCCCACGCCCCGGCTCGGGCATCGGAAGATCCTGCATTTCCAGAGGCTCACCCGCTGCTGGTACGACCATGGCTTTCATCGTTGACTCCTCATGCTGCAATTCTCTGTAGGCTTCTTCGAGGGCGGAGACCAGACGCCCACGCGGAGCGCGCGCCGCCTTCATCACCCCATGCTAAAACACTATTCCCGCCGAGCTGCCGTGGGTCAAGGGCTGCGGAAGCCCCGTCACTTTCCTGAAATCTCGGCACCGATGAAACTTCAAGGCCACAAGCTCCATACTGATGGGCGATAGGAGCTGCCTTCAAAGCCGCACCAGCAGCTCCCCGCAACCGTCCTCCAACCACGATCCCACACCGCTTCAGCCCGCGGCCCGACCCACAATTCTCAAAGGACTCGTTCCCCATGCTCCAAGCCACCGCATCCCCTCACCGCTGGCTCCCCCGCTTCGCCGCCCTCGTCCCCTGTCTCTTCCTGGCCCTCCTCGCCGCCTGCTCACACCCCAAAGCCACCGCCGACCCAACTCCCAATCCCCAGCTCGCCTCTATCGTTCAGCAGGCGCACGCGTGGATCGAGGACCAGCGCCAAACCCACCGCCCCGAAGCCCGCCCCCTCACCAACGAGGAGCTCGAGCTCTACGGCCCCTACTTCCCCGAAGAAGTCCTCACCACCGCCCGCATCCGCACCGTCCCCCGCTTCGAGAATCCCCCCTTCCTCGCCGAGCTCCGCATCCCCGCCGCCAACACCCTCGACTTCCGCCAAGCCTCCGGCCTCGCCCTCATCGACACCATCCTGCTCAACGAATCCCGCTCCAGCGGCTTCTCCCCCCAATTCATCCTCTTCCACGAACTAGTCCACCTAACCCAATACCGCCATCTCGGCCCCGAGACCTTCCTCAAATCCTGGATCGGAGACCTGGTGGTGAATGGACGGAGTTATACCCAGATCCGGCTGGAGGCGCAGGCGTTCGAGCTGGCGAGGCGGTTTGCTGGGGGGCGGGGTGGGGTGTTTTCGGTGGAGGGGGAGGTGCTCATAGAGCAAGAGGCCCAAACCACCGCGCCAGAGCAAGTCGAGAAGAGGTCAAGCTTCCCAAGGCCCCAAGTCAGCCTCCTCGAGGCAAGTGTGGATCGACGAATAGAGCGATTGACACTAAACAACGATACTG
This sequence comes from Acidobacteriota bacterium, assembly GCA_034211275.1. Taxonomy (NCBI): domain Bacteria; kingdom Pseudomonadati; phylum Acidobacteriota; species Acidobacteriota bacterium. Next base: position 196 of record JAXHTF010000037.1, on the reverse strand, counting down.
CTATTTTTCCCATATTCCCTCTCACCATCAAAGCCGGAAGCATCCGACCGCTCGAATCAATCGCTAAATACTGATAACTAAGAATTATGCCTCAAAAACGCTATCTATTCCACCAGCCAGTAGTCTCCTGCGAAGAAGCAGCGCAAGCGAGAAACATCCCCTTGTCGAGAGAGTTGAAGTCTTTGGTGCTCCGCTC